>JANWHO010000156.1 GCA_025450375.1 Chloroflexota bacterium | reverse complement strand
TGCTGTCTCAGCCAGGATAGTGCGCGCTCTCGCTCGTCTTTGGGAGGCCCAACTCTGATGTAGGAAATGCCCTCGGGTGGGAAAGTCAAGATGCGCTGTGTCGAATGAAGCGGCCAGCACGGCGGCGCAACCGTCGAGTACGTTGCTGCTCCTGGCTCGTCGACACTCGAACCGGCCGACCATGCTCATTGGCATAGAAGCGGCTCTTCGCGAACTCGACCAGCGCCAGGTAGGTGAGGACCATGCCGATGAGGATCAGGAAGAACGTCAGCGGGAGCGTGCTGAACCCCAAGAGGTGCGAGAGCGGCGTGAAGGGCAGGACCGCGCCGAGCGCGGCCATCGCCGTGGGGGTGATGAGCATTCCTCGGCTGGGTCTGCTCCGGAAGAATGGAATACGGCGCGTGCGGATGAGAAACACGACCAGGGTCTGGGTGGCGAGGGACTCGACAAACCAGCCGGTGCGGAACTCGGCGTGACCGGCGTGCAATATGCCCAGCATGACGAAGAAGGTGAGGAAATCGAAGATCGAGCTGACCGGCCCGAAGACCGTCATGAAGCGACGGACGAACGTGATGTCCCAGGCGGCGGGCCGGGCTAGAACCTCGGGATCCACCTCATCGGTAGGGATGGCCAGTTGTCCGACGTCGTAGAGGAGGTTGTTCAGGAGGATCTGTGACGGAAGCATCGGGAGAAAGGTGAGAAAGAGTGACGCCCCCGCCGCGCTGAACATATTCCCGAAGTTCGATGACGTGGCCATCAGCACATACTTCAGGGTGTTGGCGAAAATGCGACGTCCCTCCATGACGCCGTCCGCGAGCACCCCGAGATCCTTTTCCAACAAGACGATATCGGCGGCATCCTTGGCGACATCAGTCGCGGAATCGACGGAGATTCCCACGTCGGCGACGTGCAGCGCCACGGCATCGTTGACCCCGTCTCCCAGGAACGCGACATCCTCGCCGCGCCGTCGCGCGACCTTGATGATGCGCGACTTCTGTTCCGGACTGACCCGCGCGAACACCGTGGTAGCCGGAATGGCCTCGGCCAGCGCGTCGTCGTCGAGCTGGTCGAGGTCGGCCCCGCTCAACACCCGACCGAGTTCGAGTCCAATATCGCGGCAGACCTTCGCGGCCACCATCCCGTTGTCGCCGGTAATAATCTTCACCTCGACGCCCAGGGCGTGGAGCTTGGCGATCGAGGCACCGGCGTCAGGCTTGGGGGGATCATGGAAGGTCAGGAATCCGCCGAGGTGCAGATCACGTTCGTCTTCGGGTCTCGGATCGGTAACATCCCCTGCGTCACGGCTCGCCACGGCCACGACGCGGGCGCCCTCCGCGAAAAGATGCTCGAGCACCGCGGTGGCTCCGCTCGGCGTCTCCACGCACCGGGCGAGGACCGCTTCGGGCGCCCCCTTGGTCACAAGCACCCGGGAGCCAGACGGCGTCCTCGCGGTCACGGATACCAACTGCCGTTCGTGGTCGAAGGGCAAGAGGCCCAGCCGTTGGTAGGCGGAGAGTCCTTCACTACCACTGACCAGCGCCGCCGTGTCGGGCGCGGCCCATAGCGCCTGGTCCAGGGGATTACCGCCAACCGGACCCTGCTCGGTCAGGGTCGCTTGGTTGCACAGCAGACCGAGGAGCAGGGGCGCGCTTGCCGCGGTTCCGGCGCCGTCAAGAGACCGATCGAAGCTGATCGCGCCTTCGGTCAAGGTGCCCGTCTTGTCGGTGAAGAGCACCTGGATATTGCCCAGGTCTTCAATGGTCACCAGGCGCTTTACCAACACCTTGCGACGCGCCAGTTCACGTGACCCGGTAGCCAGGCTCACACTGACGATCGCGGGCAGCAACTGGGGCGTGATGCCGATGGCAATCGCCAGGGAGAAGAGGAGCGCGTCGATCAGCGGACGGGAGAAGGCGACGTTGATGGCAAAGATGGACACCGTCAGGATGCCCGCGATCCACACCAGCAGCTTGGAGAAATCCTTCAGGCCCACCTGAAAGGCGGTGTAGGCCGGCGGGGCGCCGAGCCCGATGGCGATCTTGCCGAACGCCGTCGCGGACCCGGTCGAGACGACCACCCCACGCGCTGATCCCTGGTGGACGATGGTCCCCATGAAAGCGCAGGACGGCAGGTCCACCTCCGACTCGCTCCGGGCGGCCGGGGCCGGGGACTTCGCACTCGGCATCGACTCGCCCGTGAGTACCGCCTCGTCACATTCCAGTTGGGCTGCCTCCAGGAGCCGGATATCGGCGGGGATCAAATCCCCGATGCCCAGAGACAGCACATCGCCGGGAACAAGGTCACGAACATCGATTCGCTGCTCCCTGCCATCCCGCCGCACCACCGCCTGGTGGTGGATATTGGCATGCAGCGCGGCGACCGCGCGCTCGGAGCGGTATTCGTTGACAAAGCCCAAGCCGACGCTCAGCAGGACGATCGCCGCGATGATCGAAGCGTCGGTGGGGTCGCCGGTTGCCCCAGAGACCGCCGCCGCTACCAGCAACAGAATCAGGAGCGGATTGCGTAGCTGGCGGAGGAGCACCCCGAGCGCGGTCACTTTGTGCGCGGCCAGCACGTTCGGACCGACTGTCCGGAGGCGCTCTTCCGCCTGCCGCGTGCTCAGTCCCGAGGGCGTCACACCCAAGCGATCCAGCACCTCGCCAAGCGGCAGGTGGGCGGCCTCCGCCAAACTCAGGGAGCGCGGATCCATTCCATGATCCGCTTGCTGGATCACGACCGGCGTACTCGCGGGTACCGGCGGCGGTAGAGGATATACGGGCGCCCAATGTACTGGATGGGAATGCTCCAGGCATGGACCAGCCGGCTGAAGGGCCACAGCGCGAACAGCAGCCAGGCCATCGCCGCATGCACCTGATAGAGCAACGGCGCCTTGGCCATAAGCGCGGGATAGAGCGTGAAGCCGAAGATGCCGCGGAACCAGACGGCGACCGTTGCTCGATAGTCATACGCCGTGCCCAGGAGGTTGACCCCGAAGGTCTCGGAGATCCCTAACCCGATCAGGATCAGCAACAGCACATACACGGCGAGGTCGGTGTACGACGTGGTGACCCACACCCGACGAACCGTGAGACGCCGATAGACGAGGAGGAGCAGCCCCACCCCGCACGCCACCCCAGCCACCGTCCCGGCATAGCCCGAGAGCAGATGATACTGGTACTCCGAGATCCCCAAGGCCGCCGTGGCCTGCTCGGGAATCAGCATCCCCACGAAGTGGCCTCCGATGGCTGCCAGGGCGCCGAAGTGGAAGAGATTGCTGCCCCAGGCCAGTTGGCGGCGCTCCAGAAGTTGGGTCGAGCGGCTGGTCCAACCGAACTGGTCGTGCCGGTAGCGCCAGATATGGCCCGCGATAAAGAGGACAATGGAGACATACGGGAGGACGACCCAGATCAGGATGTTTGGGGTGGTCATCGTCTGGCCTCCCTGACCGGCATGACCTCGGGCGGGGCGAACGGCTCCAGCCCCACCTGCTCGCTGGGCGGCCCGTCGGCGATCAGGCGGCCCAGATGCTCCCGTTCCGCCGGCGAGAGGGCCGGCTGGCCGGCCTGGATCGCGTCGAGCAGATGTGAGTAGGGGCTTTCTATCTCGCGTAAATGACGCTGGATCAGGGCCAGCGCGGCGCGGTATTCGCTCAGAATGGTCTCCCCGTAGCCTGGAGGGGCGGCGGCGGCGAACTCCAGCATTACGGGTAGGTAGTCAGGTAGCTCCTTCGGGTCCAGGACCAGGCCGGCGGCCCGGTAGAGTCGTTTCAAGCGCAGCAGGGCCATGCCGCGTTGCCGGGTATCGCCATGCAAGTAAAAGCTGAGATAGAGACCGCTGCGCTTCTGGAGGTCGAAGGTCTCCACGTAGGTTCGCGCCAACACCGTGGGCGTGGCGGATGCCCAGTAGCGGCAAAACTCCTCGACCGCATCCTTCTGGGGTGAGTTGGGCAGTTGGGCAACCGCCTCCAGAATCTCAGGCCGCGCCTCGATGACGCATTCATCCGGGTACAGGAATAGGAGCGAGAGGAGCTTGTACGGCGTCTGGGCCGCCGGTCCCCTGGCGCGAAACAGCAGTTTCATGGGCGGAACTCCCCTCCTCCGCCGGACGCGCCCGGCGAGGCCGGGACACCGCGCGTCCTCTCCGCCTCCCCGGCGGCCTGCCCGCAATTCCCCTGCCCTGTAGCCGGCGGCGCCATCTGGAGCAGCATGAACCGGCTATTGTCCGCCCGCTTGGGCGGGGCGCTCGGCGAGGCGATGGCCCCGCAGTTGCCGGGGCCGCCATCGAAGTCCAGACCGCAGGCGCCCTGCTGTTCCATCAGGCGGTCGGCCAACTCGGTATGGGCCTGGGGGATCACGTAGCGGTCCTCATACTTGGCGATCGCCAGGAGGCGGTAGAGCGCCTCGATGTCCGCCGGCGCCATCCCAACCGAGGCCGCCAACTCGCTATCCGTATGTTGATGGACCTCCTTCCGCCGCATGTAGGAACGCAAGGTCGCCAGCCGCTTCAGCACGACGCGGATCACCTCCGTGTCGCCGGCCGAGAGCAGATTGGCCAAATACTCGACGGGAATGCGCAAGCTGTCGATGGCCGGGAACACATCGTCGGGGTCGGTCATAGGGCCGCCCACCTCAAGGGCATTCACCACCGGCGAGAGCGGCGGCACGTACCAGACCATCGGCATGGTGCGGAACTCGGGATGCAGCGGTAGCGCTATCCGGTAGCGCATTGCCAGCGCGTAGACCGGCGAGCGGCGCGCGGCCTCGATCCAATCATCGGCGATCCCGTCCAGATGGGCCTGGGCCCGCACCGCGGGATCCTCGGGGTCCAGAAAGACGCTCCGCTGGGCCTCCAGGAGATCGCGCTCGTTCGCGGTCGAGGCGGCCTCCTTGACCCGATCGGCGTCATAGAGGACCAGCCCCAGGTAGCGGATGCGCCCAACGCAGGTCTCCGAGCAGATGGTGGGCAGGCCCGCCTCGATGCGCGGATAGCACAGGGTGCATTTCTCGGCCTTGCCCGTCTTATGGTTAAAGTAGACCTTCTTGTAGGGGCAGCCGGAGACACAGTACCGCCAGCCCCGGCACTTGGCCTGGTCGACCAGGACGATCCCATCTTCCTCCCGCTTATACATGGCGCCCGAGGGACAGGAGGCCACGCACGAGGGGTTGAGGCAGTGCTCGCAGATTCGGGGCAGGTAGAACATGAAGGCTTGCTCATATTCCATCGCCACCTGCCGCTCCATCTTCTCCAGGTTGGGATCGCGCGGCGCGAGTTCGGGCGCGCCGGCCAGGTCGTCCTCCCAGTTTGGTCCCCAGCCCACGCTCATCGGCTTGCCGGTCAAGCGCGAATGAGGCCGGGCGACCGGGTCGTGCTGGGACAGCGGGGCGGTGGTCAGGGTCTCGTAGTCGTAGGTCCAGGGTTCGTAATAGTCATCGATGGCGGGCAGATCGGGATTCCAGAAGATGGTCAGCAGCTTCTTGAGCGGACCACCGGCCTT
>JANWHO010000155.1 GCA_025450375.1 Chloroflexota bacterium | reverse complement strand
TAAACGTCGCGCTCTCCCGTCCGCTGATCGACGCGCTCCTCTTCTCCCTGGCGATTGCAAACGGCATCACGCCCCAGCAGCTGCACGCGATCGTCAGTGTGAGCCTGGCTACCGGATCGCGTGAGCTGGCGCGTCGCAAGGTGTTGGTGAAGCGTCTGGTGACGATCGAAGACCTTGGCAATATCCAGGTGCTCTTCACCGACAAGACGGGCACCTTAACCGAAGGTGCGATCACCTGCGATCGGCCGCTTGACGGCGCCGGAGCCGCGGCAAGCGCACCTCTGCTCCTCGGTCTGCTGTGCAACGAAGCGACCCTGACCGAGCAGGGTCCGGTTGGCGGTAACCCCCTGGATCAGGCGCTCTGGACCGCGTCGGGCACGGCGGCGCTCGTCAGCGGCAGCGACGGAATCGCCGCCTACCAACGGCTAGGCATCTTGCCTTTCGACCACGAGCGGCAGTTGGTATCCGTGATCGTGAGGGCGCCGTCCGGCTCCAGGGTGCTGGTGACCAAGGGGGCGCCCGAAGCAGTCCTCGCCCGGTGTGTGGATTTGCCGAGCGGCGCTACCGCGGTACTCGACCATCTTTTCGCGGAGGGCGCCCGTGTCGTGGCCGTGGCGAGCCGTGACGCTGGGGATGTCGCCGATCCAAGACCCGAAGACGAACGCGATCTGCGCCTCAGCGGTTTTCTGACCTTCCATGATCCCCCCAAGCCGGACGCCGGTGCGTCGATCGCCAAGCTCAACTCCCTGGGCGTCGAGGTGAAGATCATCACCGGCGACAACGGGACCGTGGCCGCGAAGGTCTGCCGCGATATTGGACTCGAACTCGGCCAGGTGTTGAACGGGGCCGACCTCGACCTCCTCGACGACGACGCGCTCGCCGAGGCCATTCCGGCTACCACGGTATTCGCACGGGTCAGTCCGGAACAGAAGTCGCGCATCATCAAAGTCGCCCGGCGGCGTGGCGAGGATGTCGCGTTCCTGGGAGACGGGGTCAATGATGCCGTGGCGCTGCACGCCGCCGATGTAGGAATCTCTGTTGATTCCGCGACTGATGTTGCCAAGGATGCCGCCGATATCGTCTTGTTGGAAAAGGATCTCGGGGTGCTCGCGGATGGGGTCATGGAGGGACGGCGCATTTTCGCCAACACCCTGAAGTATGTGCTGATGGCCACGTCATCGAATTTCGGTAACATGTTCAGCGCGGCAGGGGCGTCACTCTTTCTCACGTTTCTCCCGATGCTTCCGTCACAGATCCTGTTGAACAACCTGCTGTACGACATCGGACAACTCGCCATTCCCACCGATGAGGTGGACCCCGAGGTCCTAGCTCGGCCCGCTGCCTGGGACATCCGGTTCGTCCGTCGCTTCATGACGGTCTTCGGGCCGGTCAGCTCGATCTTCGATTTCCTCACCTTCTTCGTCATGCTGGGTATTTTGCACGCCGGTCATTCCGAGTTTCGCACCGGCTGGTTTGTCGAGTCCCTCGCCACCCAGACCCTTGTCGTGTTCCTCATCCGCACGCGCCGAGTTCCCTTCTTCCGGAGCAGACCCAGCCGAGGAATGCTCATCACACCGACAGCGATGGCCGCACTGGGCGTGGCCCTGCCCCTCACGCCACTCTCTCGCCTCTTGGGGTTCAGCACACTCCCTCTGACGTTTTTCCTGATCCTGTTCGGCATGATCCTCACGTACCTGGCGCTTGTCGAGTTCGCGAAGAGCCGCTTCTATGCAAATGAACGAGGCCGGGCTGTTAGAGTACCGGCGAGCCAACAACAGCGACGTACTCGACGACTACGCCGCCGCGCCGCTCGCTTCGTTCGGCATAGCGCTTCTTGACACTCCCACGGCTCGAAGCCGTGGGCTTTCCGCCGGATTACTGTAAGCCCTCAGGGTTTTGCCATCGTCGTGGTCGCGGCAGGGATCTCCCTCAATTCCATGGGCTCTGGAAGAAGTCAGCTCCTCCCAGAGGCGAGAGCCGTAGGGTAGCGGCGGGATCGTCGGCGAACACGCTCAGGAACAGATCCTGCACTACCGCCGAGGTGAGCTTCGCGCTCGGCGCCGCCACCTGCCAGGCCACGTTCCCACGTTCTACCCGCGGAACCAGATGGATTTCAGCGCGGCTCGTGCTGTTACGGATCGAGGCCCAGCCACAGGGCCGCTGGCCTATCACGGACAGGGTCAGGGAAACGGAGAGCGTGCGCTGGGCGCCGTTTGCTTCAGTCAGCATGTAGCACCGCTCGTTGGGAGCGGGCTCCAGGTCAATCCGCTCCGGTACGCCCGCCTGCGCGAATGCCGCGTTGGCTTCGGTCCGCGCGTCGTCAAACAGTGACCAGAGCCCCGCCACCATCATCGGCAGGGGATCGAGGGATGGGGGTTGCTCGGCGCCCGCGCCGCGAAAGTGGCGAACAAGCGCCGTGGCCCAAGAACTCGTTTTCTGGCTGCTCATCCGCACTGGGGTTCGGGTCACGGTTTGCACCTTGCGCCTCCTCGTTGTCTTCTCCGGCGATAATCACCTTCTATTACCACCATAGGGCATAACCCACCCGACCTCTAGGGCCGGACGACCTAGCTAGGAGGGGCCGATGGTCACTTGAAGGGCAGGCCGTCACTCATGCCCACGAGCACGCTGATCGGCCAGGTACGCGGCGGCCTGGGCCCGCCGCTCCATCCCCAGCTTGCTCAGGATGGTGCTCACATAGTTCTTCACCGTCTTCTCGGCCAAGAACACGGTAGCCGCGATCTCCCGGTTCGTCTTCCCCTCCGCGATCAGGCTGAGAATACGCCGCTCCTGCTCGGATAATTCGGCCAGCTTATCCTGGTGCTTGCCGGCCGCCATGTCCCGCATCCTGGCCCGCACGGTGCTCGTGACCGCCGGGTCGAGGAGCGACTCGCCGCGGGCGACCGCCTCGATGGCGCTCACCACCTCGCGGCCCCGCGTCTGTTTGAGCAGGTAGCCATCGGCTCCGGCGACGATCGCCGCGGAGACCGCGTCGTCGTCGGCATAGCTGGTCAACATCAGCACCCGCGTCTCCGGGCACTCGGCCCGAATGTCGCGACACGCCTCGATACCCGTTCCGTCAGGCAGCCGTACATCCATCACGATCACGTCTGGTCGCACCCGAATACCAGCTTCCACCGCCTCGGCCACCGTGCCCGCCTCGGCCACCACTTGCACGTGTTCCCGCCGCTCCAGGAGCGCCCGCAGGCCCTGGCGCACTATCTCGTGGTCATCCACCAGCATTACCCTGATCGTTGCCATGCGCTTCCTCCAGAATCTTCCGCGCCATCGACCCCATTCGCCGGCGCCCCGCCCTGACCGACGATAGCGAGCCGGATCTCCTCCATCACCAGACCTAGCTGGTCGATGGCGTGCTCAATCCCCGCGCTTGCGGCCGTCGCACTCGCGGGCAGTTCCTCCTCGGCCCCTTCAAGTTCCAGGCGAATGGCGAAGACGCGCTGGATCACATTGTCGCGTAAAGTGGTACGCAGGCGCTCGCGCTCGGCGGTGGCGGCCAGGATGCGCACCTCCTCGGCCAGGCGCGCCTGATGGACGATGGCGGCAACGTGACCGGCGAGTTGGGTCAGTAGGCGTTCGTCTTCCTCGCTAAACGAGAGACCGTCAACCCGGTCCTCCAGAGAGAGGTTGCCCACGATACGGCCGCCCGTGATCACCGGCGCCGCCAGGAACCTGCGCATGGGGGGATGCCCCGGCGGCAGGCCGGCGGCGTCTGGGTGCGCCCCGAGGTCGGTGACTGGCCGGACCTTGCCGTTCGTCAGGGTAGAACGCAGCAAACCAGGCTCTTGAGGGAGCGGATCCAATCGCTCCGTGACTTTCCGGTCCACACCGGAGGTGTAGAGTTGGTCGATGGAGCCCTGGGGATCAAGGACACCAAGGGCGCCGGAGCGGGCGCCAATCAGGTCACGGGCCAGATCCACGAGATGCTGGAGGATGTCCGTTGTCTGGTCGGTGGAGGTGATGACCAGCGCCGCTTGGTGAAGGGTTTCCATCTGGGCGCGCAGGCGCTGCTCCGTCCCATGGCGAGCGGCCAATTCCCCGCGCTGAGCGGCAAGGTGCTCATCTTGCCGTGCGAGCAGCTCCAAGAAGGCCGTGGAAAAGGCAATGACGCCAAGCAGCATCAATACCCCTACCACCAGGTCGGCGCCGCGGGCGGACCATACCTGCTCGACGAAGAGGCGCACGGGAAAGAGGGCGGCCAGTCCAGCCAGCGGCCCCACTATGCTCAAGGCGCGCAGCCAACCTCGCCTCACCTCGGTGCTCACCGGCTTTATGCGCATGCTCCAGCCACGCCCCGTACTGTTGAAGCGCCTCATTCACCTTACGCGGTTACGGCCATGGCCAGTAGGGCCGTTTGTCCCTTTTTCGGGGTGCCGCATGGCCCAGCCTCGCGGCTCACCGCCCGTCAGGCGGCAATCGTTCCCCCGATAAGGACCGATTCGCCGGCGATGACCGCGCGCCCGAGGCCTCAACGTTTCGCCGGAATGTAGGCGATAAGGGTTGTACCAGCGTCCGGCATGCTGTGCAGGGTGAGGTTGCCGCCGGCCTCCTCGGTGCGCGCGCGCAAATTATCCAAGCCCCGGTGCTCTTCACCGCGCGGCAGTTGGGGGTCGAATCCCCGCCCATCATCGGCCACGGTGAGCGTTACGTCCGCCTGGTTATAGGCCAGCCGCACCACTACTTGCGCGGCGGCGGCATGTTTGGCCACGTTGGAGAGCGCTTCGCGCGCGATGAGCAGCAAGGTGTTCGCCTGCTCATCGGGAAGGCGGTGGACCTCGCCCTCGACCACACAGGTAGCTGCCAGGCCGGCGCGCCCATCGGACTCTTGGGTGAGGGTCCGGATGCCCTCGGCCAGCAGCCGTCCCTCCAGATAGCGGACGCGCAACCCCTGAATGTACATGCGTACATCGGTGATCAGACCAGAGAGGTGATCGGCCACGTCCATGATCCGCTTCCGCGGCGCCTGATCGCTCAGGTCCTCGGCGATGTCCTCAAGGTGCAGGATAGCGGCATAAATATCCTGGATGATGCCGTCATGCAGGTCACGGGCGATGCGCGCGCGCTCGCGCAGCATCGTGATCTCGCCGACTTGCGCGTACAGGCGTGCGTTCTCGATGGCGATGCCGGCGTGCGCGGCAAACCGCTCGATCAGCTGCTGGTCCTCCTCCGAGAACTCCGGTCCACCGATCTTGTCGGCGAGATAGAGGTCACCCACCACTTCGTCGCGCACCCGAATCGGCACCCCGAGCAAGCTGGTCATGGGCGGGTGGTTTGGGGGAAAGCCCACGCGGCGGGGATCGCGCCGCATATCCGGGATGCGCAGGGGCGTGCCGATGTGGATAAGCACCCCCAGCAAACCATGGCCACGCGGCGGGTCCCCGATCCGCTCCCGCTCCTCGACCGTGATACCGGACGTGATGAAGTCGTGCAGGTAGCCATCGCTGCCGGCGACCCCGAGAGCGCCATAGCGAGCGTCGACTATTGCCGCCGCGACTTCCACGATCCGCCGCAGTACCTGCGTCAGTGACAACCCAGCGGCGAGAGCCCTGCTCGCCTCATCCAGCGCCTCCAGGCGCGCCCGCGGAATCCGCTCGCGTTCGCGCCCCCGCGCACTGGCGATAGCCTCGGCGGCCAGGACCGCGAACACGCGTAGGACAGCCGACGCGCGCTGGGCTCGGCGCGGCTCGGCATCAAAGAGTTCCAGTACGCCGAGCAGCCCTCCTTGGCTCGCCAATGGCGCCACCCATAGCGCGCCTGGCCGCCGTTCTCCGGCAAGCAGGGGAAGGTCCATCTCAGGTACGGCGGTGGTGTCGGGTACGTCCACCACCTCCTGGGCTTCGGCTGCCCGCCGCGCCAGGGCCCGCGCGTCTTCCAGACCGGGGCGCGGCCACCGCTCATCGAGCCCGACCGCTCCACCTGGTTCCGCGGGTTGGAAGATCCGGCGCTCCGGATCATACAAGAGGATGGCGGCCGCCGCCGCGCCGGCAAGCGAGCGCCCTGCCTCGACTACCCGCCTGAGCATCGTATCCATGTCTGGGGCGCCCAACAGGCCGATCGCGACCTGCCAGGCGGCGAGCGAGTCTGGCGGATCAGGCGCCGCCTCGGCGGACCTAACCGGGAGCCGTTCCCCGTCCTCGGCAGCGGAACTCATGAGCGGGGCACCCTCGCATGGTGATCCGGCATGGCATAGACACGCTGGTCCGTGTGTCACAATCATACAGGCGCGCCCGCACCCAGATCAACGCACGGGGATGAGGCACGCGCACCGATTCCAAGCCTTTCAGGAGGCAATCAAATAGGCCAGCCGCTCCTCCGGCGACGTTACGGCGATCTCGGGGCTGCCAAGCAGCGCGTTGAGGGCCCGTCGATCAACCTGCACGATGCCGTCACGCCCGCGGGTGATGGTGCCGATCTGCTCCAGGCGCCGTAATTCCCGGCTGACCACCTCGCGGACCGTGCCGACCCGCGTGCCGATCTCCTGTTTGGTCAGCGTTACCCCTCCCGCCGGCCTGCTTTCCTCCAGCAAGAGTTTCGCTACACGCTGGGTGAGGTGCTGCAAGGAGAGATCCGCCGCCAGAGTGGCGAGATGCCGCGCCCGGCTGGCCAGGGTACGAATGGCCGCGGATGTCACGCGAAGGTCGGTCGCGGCCAGGCGCGCCATCAGCGATGCCGGCAGCACGTAGAGGACGGCGCCAGGGTCAATGGCCTGTGCGCTTGCCAGATTCGGACCGCCATCGAAGACCGCCGCGTCATTGAAGGTAGCGCCCTGGCCCACCACGAAGAGCACTTGCTCCTTTCCTTCAGCCGAGCTTTCGAAGACGCGCGCGCGGCCATGACGGACCACGTAGAACGCCTCGACCGGCTGCTCCGCGAGGTAGATCATTTCGTTGGCTTCGAAGTTCCGCTGGTGGACCTGGCTTCCGATCCGCGCCAACTCCGTCAGCGAGAACTCCTGGAAATACGGCAGCGTATGAAGAAACCGCACGTCAACAATGGCCACGATCATCCCTCCTTCGCGATAGGGCGCGAGCCATGCGGTGGATCTCCCGTCGTGCCCGGTATCGGAAGCGGACCCTCCAACCGGCGTACGGCAATCCCCGTTATCCGCGCTCTCCTACCTATGAGTATGAGGGCGCGAACCAACGGCCGCCCATGGCCGAACGGCCCACATACGAGGGGCCAAAAGTCATGAACATGAGGAGACCATTCACACGATTGCCGTTCCTACATAGGCCGACCCCTTTTCCCTCTGCCGTGGCCCTGCACTAACCGTGCTACGAGCGATCAGTGGGCCGTGATCGATGGCTGCCCCCCGCTCGTCACCGTGAATACGTCCCACATGCCGGCGGCCTCATGCCCAGGCACCGCGCAGACAAGCGCGTACGTGCCCGCCTTGTTGGCCACGAACGAGAACGACTGCGTCGGCCCCGCCGCGACCCCGCTCGTGGGATTGGGACTGCCCGACCCCTGGAAGGCATCTTGATAGCCGCTCGTGCTGCTCCGGTTGCTCCACGGGGTAATGACCGCGCTGTGTGGGAGACTCCCCTTGTTGCTGAAGGTCACTTTCACCTGAGCGCCGACCGGTACGCTGATCATCATCTTGCCGTTGCCGTAGCCGTTAAAGTTGAAGCCGCTTTGCGTAGTGTCATAGCCGGCGATCAGCGAGAGGGTCGCCGTGTGGCTCGTGGCATCCCATTTCAACCAGCGCTGCGTCAACGCGGACGCGGCGCCGCCGGACGACCCTGCCGCCTGGACATTGAAGCTCATCGATGCCACGGCCGCTCCCGCGATGGGCGCATGGAGATTGTCGGCCAGCACGGCGTAGAGGGTATGCTTGCCTGGAGTCAGTCCGTCCGTGAAGGCGGTGTAGCCATGGCTACAGCCCATGTCCAGCATGGTGGCCAGGCCCTGCTTGAGGCTATCGACGAACAGGTGCCAGTGCCCATACCCCGCGACGTTCGCCTTCCCCATGAGGGCGCACGAGAGGCGCACGTTGGCCCAGTCCAACACCACCTTGAAATGCTCCCCGACCGTGGCGTTGTTGTTGGGCGCCGCGATCGTGATGCTGGGCTTGCCGGGGGCATGATAGGCGGCCAACGCGGGCAGGGCATGGGCCGGCTTGTAGGTAAAGGTCGTCGTGGCCATGGCGGCCTTGCCGGCTATCGCGGAGTGATCATTGGCGGCGAGCATGGCCACGATGGTGTGCTTGCCGGGTGTGACGTTCTGCATGCTCAGGACGGCGGCCGTGCCGCATTCCATGTTGACCAGACCGCCATCAAGGAGGAGATGCCAGTGGCCGATGCCGGCGCGCGGCGGCGTCCCCGCCCACGCGCAGTTCATGGTGAGATTCTTGATCGCGATCTTCACGGCCACCGTGTCGCCGGTCACCATCGTGTTGGTCGCCGGCGCCAGGATCTGGATGCTGCTCGCTTGCTGGGCGGGCGCCGCCCCGGCCGGGCTCCCAAGCGGCATACCGGCGGCCACGATCATGGCCGCCACACTTAACACTGCCACTACATATCGTTTCATCTGAACCTCCTCCACTGTCTTTCTACTTCGTGGTCTGGATAGACAGCGGGCCGGGAGCGTCGCCACCCGGCCCGCGCTACTCTCATGCTGTCTGTTACTTCGTGGTCTGGATTGACGGCAGCTTGGCCGTGTTGGAGATCGTGAAGTGATCCCACATCCCGCTCTGGATGTGGCCCGGTACCAGACAGGCCACGAAGTACGAGCCGGCATGGTCCGCTACGAAGGAGACGAGCTGCGTGACGCCGTGACCAGTTCCCCCGAGTGCGTTGGGCGTCACTGCCACCCCGAAGCCAAAGGGCTGGAGTTGGGGCGGCGTCTTGGTCGACTTGACGATCCCCGCACTGTGCGGCAGCGCCGCCTTGTTGGAGAACTCCAAGTCCACCGTCCAGTTCGCGGGCACGATGAAGTTCGCTTTGCCATCATAGTAGCCGTCGAAGTTGAACCCGCTATCGGCGCCTGTCTCGCCGGCCACCAGCACGATCACTACGTGCTGATGTGCGGTGTCAACGTACATCCAGGGATTGAGCCTGGTGTAACCTTTGAGCGACGGGAGCTTGACGGAAACAAGCCCGCTGCCGGCCGCGGCGGCTGGGAACGGCTTGGTGATTGGCGTGCCACCCAGCTTGAGCACCGCCAGCGTGCCGCCCAACGGGGAACCATCCGCGGCCGACACGCTGGCGCCACCGGCGGCAATGGCGATGTATTCGGTGCCGTTGACCGCATAGGCGATGGGCGGCGCACCGAAGGCGAGACCAAAATTCGGGCTGTAGAGGATCTTGCCGGTCCGGGCATCGAAGGCATAGAAGTGTCCATCGTCGCCCCCGGCAAAGGCCAGGTTACCGGCGGTCGCCAGCGAGCC
>JANWHO010000154.1 GCA_025450375.1 Chloroflexota bacterium | reverse complement strand
GGCTGGAGCCGCAGCGCGTGCTCGCGCGACCAGGCGGCAAGCACTGGGGCGATCGCGAGCACCTCGGGTTCCGCTGGGTGCCGGCTGGCGACCAGCATGAAGGAGACGGCAAGCTGCTGCTCGCTGTCCTGGAGAACGCCAAGATAGCCGCCAACGTACATCTCAGACCTCCCCTATCACGAGTTCCTTGACCTTCTCGCCGGCCTGTTGCAGAGCTTTGCCTATCCGTCGTGCGGGCGTGTCCGCCGGGGTCTTCCGAATCCGCGCGGCCGCATACTTGAACAGGGGCTGTTTGCTCACCGGATCCCACCCCGTGATCGCCAGTTCATTCGCCGCGCGCGCTCGATCCGGATGATCCCAATACCCGTAGTGGAAGGGGATAAAGACGACGCCGGGGGCGATGTCACCGATCCGCGCCGGCTCCAGCACGGTACCGCGCCGCGAGGTAATCTCGACCATGTCGCCGGCGACGATCCCGTGACGGCGGGCATCCTCTTCCGCGATTTGCACGTAGCCCTCGGGGGCCGCGTCATGCAAGGCCCTGGCTCGCGCGGTCTTGGTCCGAGTGTGGAAGTGATAGACGTCCCGGCCGGTAGTCAGCCAGAGCGGATACTCCTCGTCCGGGGCTTCCAGCGGCGGCTGGTAGTCGGCGGGCCTGAGGAACGCCTTGCCCTGGGGATCCACGTACTGCTCGGCCGTCACGGCTGCCCCGGTCACCAGATCATGACCATAGGTCTCGCAGTAGTCGGCGCTGGTGTTGAACAGGCCGTCGGCGTAGAGCCGCTCGGCACCGTCTGGATACTGCTCATTGCAGGGCCAGCGGATGCCGGTACCTTGGCTGAGCTTGGCATAGCTCAAGCCTGTATAGTCGCAGGGACGCCCGCGCGAACACTCCTTCCAGGCTTCGAACGTACTCTCTGGATCGGACCACTTGACCAGCGGTCCGCCATCCTTGTCGCGGAAATCCATGCGCCGGGCATAGTCGAGCAGAACGTCGAAATCGGACCGCGCCTCGCCGGGCGGATCGACGGCCTTGTACGAAATATGCACGGTGCGGTCGGTATTGGTGAAGGTTCCCGTCTTCTCACCCCACAGCGCGACGGGGAGCACCAGATCGGCCACCGCGGCGGTTTCAGTCATGAACGCATCCTGCACCACGACGAAAAGATCCTCTTGCTCCAGGATGCGGCGAATACGCCCCAAATCGGGAAGCGACACGAGAGGATTGGTGGCGATAACCCAGAGCATCTTGATCGAGCCTTGTTCGGCATAATGGAAGATTTGCCTCGCGTGCGTGCCCCGATCGGGCAAGCTTGCCGGATCCACATTCCACACTCGCGCCAGATCGGCAACATGGTTGGGGTTTTGGTAGTTGCGGAATCCGGCCATTGCGCCGTTGTCGCCACATTCCCGCGTATTCTGCGAGGTGGGCTGGCCGTTCATTTGCAAGATGCCGGATCCCGGTTTCCCGATCAGCCCGCGGATCAGATGCAGATTATTCACCTGGATGGCGGCGGCGGTGGCCTGATTCGACTGATAGACCCCTTGCAGTACGGTGGAGACCAGGGTGGGCGCCGTGCCGAGGATCTCCGCCGCCGCGGTGAGCTGCCGTACCGGGACACCGGTTACCAACTCCACGCGATCGGGCGGCCACCCGGCAACCGTCCGCTCCAGCGCCTCGAACCCTACGGTATGCGCCTGGATGTAGCTTTGATCCAGGTGACCGGCCTTGATCAGCAGGTGGAGCAGGCCATTCATCAGTGCAACATTGGTCGCGAGCCGAGGGGCCAGGTGGATATCCGCTTCCTTCGCGGTCACCGTGGCGCGGGGATCAACGACGATGAGCTTGGGCGGATTGGGGCCGCGACGGCGATCGAGGATGCGGGCCCAGAGCACGGTCTGCTGCGAGGAGACATTATGACCAATATGGAACAGGGCATCCGTCTGGTCGATGTCCCGGTAGGAGGCGGGCTGGCCGTCGGTACCGAATGATTCCATCAAGGCCGCCGCCGCGGTCGAGGTACAGAGCCGCGTGTTCCCGTCCGTGTGGGGAGTCCGTAGCCCCGCCTTCGCGATCAGGGCCAGGGCATAATACTCCTCAATGAAGAGTTGCCCCGTCGAATAGACGCCGATGCTCAAGCTGGTATGGCGCGCGATCAACTCCCTGGAGCGCCGGACCAGCAGGTCCATGGCCTCATCCCAACTGGCGGGCTCCAGCTTGCCGCCGCGGCGGATGAGCGGCTGGGTCAGTCGGTCGGGACTGTTGTTCGCTTCCCAGCCGTGCAGTCCCTTCGGTCCCAGCCGGCCACGATTGGCGATATCGGTGGCGCGACCTCGTACCCCCACGATTCGCCCATCCTTCACGCCGATGTCCATGCCACAGCCGTTGGAACAGAGAACGCATGTACTGGGTACCCAGCGATCCGGCTCCTCGACTACTCGCTCGTCCACCCGCGCGGGCCAAGCGCCCGCGTATGGGGTGCGCGCCCCCCAGATGTCTTCCACGCTGTCTCGGGTCTCCCGCATGATGGTCCCCCCTCGGAACAGGCGCCAACCATTGGCGAATTACCCATAGAGAAGCTTCACCTGAGTACAGTCTGGGGTTGGGTCGCCGTGCTCACATCAGCCAAACGAAGGGACGAGGGCGACCGCCAGTACTAGCCCGCGCTAGGTGGGCCACGCGGCCCCCTGGCCGGCAGGACCCGCCAATCCTCGTGGCGGACGGTTGGCCGAAAACGCGGCCGGACGTCAGTGTGCGTGCTCTTCGGAGCATAGGCTTAGTACGCTGCCGGCTTGACAATAAGCCAATTGGCTGAAGTATGTCTCTGCTAGACCCACCAACATGAGAATTGCCGCACCAGTGTGTGAACAGGATGCAGAAATGATTAAAGGAGAAATTGTGAACCAGCTTAGCAATGACTTGACCTACACGGTCCCGGTTCCGCCGGCGGGCTCTCTAGATGATACGCCCGGCGTTCTGCGCCACCTTCAGCGGTTGACCGGCTACCTGCCGTCGGCGGGCCCGCGAACCGCGTACGTGCGCGTCTACGGAAAACTCCTGGCCGGTTCGCCCGAGGCCGTTCTGCACGAGATCGCGCCGGCTATCGAGGTCTACCCGGCGGACGACCAGGGCTTCGAGGGCATCGCCTGTATCGACGATGTGGCGCGGGCGGCGGACCTTGCCTTGCGCGTCTACGAGCGGTCGGAATCGGCGACCGCGCTCCGCCTTGGCTGTGAGTGGCTCCGCTTCGTCGTCTATATGCAGAGTGAGCGCGACCCGCGCCTCCTCAACTTCATCCTCGATGAGGATGGGACTCGAAGCGGGAATGGGAAAACCTCCTACCTCGGCGGTGAGCCATGGACCGTGCGTGCGCTACAAGCCTACGCGACGGCCTGGAGGGTGCTGGGTGACGAGGCATACCTGCAACGGTTCTGGACCACGCTTTTCCCGCCGACCGGCAACCTGAAATACGTAGCAGCCTACGCGCTGACGGTGATGGACATCTACGAGACTCAGCCCGAACGAGGACTCCAGCAATGGATTACTGACATGTGCGACGCCATACTCGGGGCCGGATCGGACTATTTTCGCGACGCATGCGGCAAGGATGAGGTGGAGTTTTACGGCTACTACCAGTTGGCGGCGGTCGCGCGCGCCGGGCGCCTGCTGAGCCGGCCCGAATATCTCGTGGCCTGCCAGGAGACCGTGCGGCGTCTGGCCGAGCCCGTGATCCAGGGCGGCTTCTACCATGCCTATCCATCCAAGCGGGATCCCCAGTCCGTCTTCGATATTTCCCCGCTGGCCCTGGGCCTGGAGCAGTTATACCGCGCCACCGAGAAGGCCCATTATCGCGACCTGGCACTCCAATGCGTCGCCTGGCTCGACGGCAACAACCCAGCCGGGGCACCAGTGTATGATCCCCAGACCGGACGCTGCAACGATAAAGTACATCTCAATGGGGAGATCGAGGTCAAGGTCGGCGCGGAATCAGCCATCGAGGCCGGCCAGTTGCAGCTTGTGCGCTGCCGGTTGCAAGATACGCGTGATGGTCTGGAGGCGCGGCAGCCCAGGTGAGCAGAGAAAGCCCGTCAACCACGAAAGATCATCGGCGCCGCGATCCGGCCGATGTAGTGCCGCTGCTCCGCGAGCAGGCGGGCTATGGATCGCTGGTGCTCTTTCTTGGCGCGGGGGTGGCGCACGACGCCGGATTGCCCACCTGGGCCGAACTGGTAGCCCCGCTGCGTGAGCGGCTGGGACTTGAACAGGCCCTTGATCCGCTCGACGTGGCCGACTATTTCGTGGAGAGCGAGGAGGGCGGCCGATCCGCCCTGGAACAGCAGGTGCGCCACAGCCTCCGCACCCCGGACGGCAGGCGCGAGCCGGCGCGGTCCGGCAAGCTGCATCGCGCCATCGCCCGCGTCACCGCTCCCGTGATCTTCACCACCAATTTCGATCAACTGACCGAGGAAGCGATCGGCGCCGTCCAGGGCGTGCCGCCGGCGACGATCGTGGATGACCGAGAGGTGGGGGTGATCGACGAGACCTGGGGCGTGACCCTGGTCAAGTTGCACGGCTGTGTCTCCTTGCCGCGCACCATGGTGCTCACCCGCACCGACTTCGAGGAATACGCGACACGTCACCGGGCGATGATCGCCTATCTGCATGCCCTGCTGGCCACCCGGACCTTCCTGTTCGTGGGTTTCAGCCTGGTGGATCCGAACTTCAGAGTGATCTATCGGGCGATCCGAGAAGCGCTTGACGGTCGGGCGCGGCCCGCCTACGCGCTGATGCCTGGCGAGGAACTGACTCCATTGCTACAGGGCTGGAGGCGCCGAGGGATGGAGCCATTGCTTTTCCCGCGCCTGGAGGACATTTCAGCCTTTGTCGAGGATCTGGCCGAGTCTAGGCCGCGGACACCCCCGAGTCCGCTGGCGTCCCACCTGGACGGTCTCGATCGGGCTCTCGTAGAGATGGCGCGGGACGCACGGGAGGCGGCCCGCGCCACGGCCAATGCCGATGAGGAGGCGGAGGCGACCCTCCTGCGGATCGAGGACACGGGAACGGCGCGGATGGAACGGGCGATTTCGGCCCGTGAACTACTCGGGTTGGCCGCGGCG
>JANWHO010000153.1 GCA_025450375.1 Chloroflexota bacterium | reverse complement strand
TGAGCGCGGCCATCACCGCCGAGACCCGGCTCCACGCCTCTCCGAGTGACATCCGAGCCCCGTGCTCCTTGAAGGCCGCGATATTGCGAAGGATATTGGCCGCCGATTTGGCTCCGACCCTGGAGAGCCCGGCCAAGCGACCATCCGTTGCCGCCGCCTCGAGTTCCGCCACGCTGGTCACCCCCAACTCCTGGTAGACTCGGGCCGCCAGCTTCGGCCCCATCCCCGGCACCTGGAGAAGAGCAACCACGCTCTCTGGAAACCGCTGGTGCAGATCGGCGGCCAGTTGTGTGGTGCCCGTAGCCTCCAACTCTTTGATATGGTCGGCGATTCCCGCGCCCACCCCCGCCACTCCCTTGGGATCGCGGGCTAGCGCGGCGGCCACCGGCTCGGCCATCGACTCCACGGCCTCGGCGGCCCGCCGATAGGCCCGAATGCGGAACACATTGTCCTCGGTCATTTCCAGCAAGTCGGCGATCTCGCGTAAGCCGGCCGCGATCTGTCCGTTGCGCATGAAATATCCCCTTCCAAGCTTGGTGAGACCTAAGTCTCAAAAAAAGAGATGATGTACCTTGGACAACTAGTCACAGCTAAGTTATACTATTGTGGCGGTGGAGCAATACAGTTCATGGAGGGTTCATACCATGAAGGAACAGAAGGGCAAGGGCGCGTCGGCGCTCATCGCGATCAACAAGACAGCGGGCAAGGCGTTCCGGAAATCGAGCGAGTCCGAAGAGTGGGAGCCAGTGGATCCCAAGTCGATCAATGGTGGTTCCGCCCTGGAGCGGGCGGGCCACGAGAAAATCGGCAATAACTGGTTCTCTATCTACAAGACTGGTATCTAGGAGTCGACCAAGCGCGTGGGCACCGCCTGCCCCCAGCCCCGTTGAGGAATCCACCGCGCCTGTTCCCCTCACACAGGCGGGCTGGGGGTGGCGTCTCACTCAGGCACGAGTGGGAGCGTGTTCCTGGATATAGCGAATAACATCCCTGGTGTTGGTACCCGGGGTGAAGACCGCGGCGACCCCAGCCGCGATCAGATGGGGAATATCGGACGCCGGAATGGTGCCGCCGGCCAGAATGAGCACGTCCTCGGCTTGTCGTGCCCGCAGTAACTCCGCCACTCGGGGCAACAAGGTCAGATGAGCGCCGGACAGAATGCTGAGGCATACGACGCCGACGTCTTCCTGGATGGCCGCGCTGACAATCTGCTCGGGTGTTTGGCGCAAGCCCGTGTACACGACCTCCATGCCCGCGTCTTTCAAGGCGTGGGCAATCACCTTGGCGCCCCGATCATGCCCATCCAGGCCTGGCTTGGCCACCAACACGCGGATCCGCTGGTCCACGGCTTCCGCCTCCATCTCAACCGTGTTTGCCAACACTCTTGCCCTTGAGCACTTCATAGACTACTGTTCCGTGGAAGTGCGCCACCGCTTGGAAATGGCTCGGATACCGCTTGATCACGGGCCGCAGGTACTGCTTGGTGGTGTAGGTCCAGTCGAAGTCATCATAGATCACAAAATCGCGGTGGTCGCTGCCCAAATCGTGCATCATGGCCTGCAGATTAAAGATGTAGGGGTAGTTACGGGACGCCAGTCCCGTCCACAGGTAGAACAGATTGGGGCTGCGGTTGATCACCGTGCTGCCACTGGGCGCATTCTGTTCCAGCCAGATCGCGGCCGCGTGGAAATCACGCCAGTCCGCGTAGGCACGCCACTCCCCCAGCCTACCCACCTCGTAGTGATAGCCGGCGTGGTGGTCCGCCTGTGCCGTGCGCAGGGTCAGATACCCCGAACGGCCAAAAATGGGGATCAGTATCACCGTGGCGATCAGCCGCGGGTCGATCTTTCTCAGGCGCCAGGGAAGCGAGGCCAGCAAGCTGACCGCTTGCGCGAAATAGTACACCAGGAACGGCAGCACCGGTACGGCGAAGCGAAGGTCCTTCCAGGGCCACAGCAGCACGATCAGCACATAGAGGATCATGTACGGTTCGGCCAGGGTCCGCCGCGCCGCCAGCGCATAGATAAAGCCGCCAAGACAGACCACGAGGAGCAGGAGCGAGATGCTGCCGAGGATAAAAACCCCATCCCAGCCGCTACCCAGGAGCATGTGCTGAAACTCCCGCGCGTAGTAGGCGAAATTCTCTCTTACGCGACTGAACAACTCGCCGCTGCTCACCTTCCCGGCGTCCGGCACATAGGCCTGCTTGAGAAAAAACTGCCCAATATAGTTATGACCCTGGCCGGAGAAGGCCATCCGGTTCCGAAGCGTCCACGCCCCCGCCGTCACCACCAGCACCGCTCCGGTGAGCAACACTTTCTGGATCCGCTTCCACCATTCGGTCCGTTCGGTAGGCAACGGAGCCGCGAACAGCAGGAAGAGCGGCAGGGCCACGCACAGACTCATCCCAATCGTTCGCGTAAGAAAAGCGGCCGCCGTGGCCGCGGCGGCGAGGAGGCCGGCGCGGGTATAGGGATTGTCTTCCTCCGCGTAGACGGTGGCGAACCAGCAGGCAACCACGGTGAAGAAGAGATAGGGAATCTCGGTCAGGACTTTATGGGAGTAAGACCAGATCAGACTCGATGTGGCGGCCGCCACGGTGACCACCAGGGCCAGGGGAGCGGAGCCCAGCCAACGCCGAAACAGGAAAAAGCAGACCACGAAGGCGCCCAGGGCGAAGAGCGTTACCACCAACTCCATCAAAAGGAAGGCCCCGGCGCCAAAGGCGAAAACGATAGGCGTGAGGAATACAGGGAACAAAAACGGATACTGGGCCTCGATTCGGGGCGCCGGCCCCTGGATGTCCGTATACCCGTGGCCCGTGGCCATGGCCTTGGCCAGAATGATGTAGACCGCGTTGTCTCCCTCGACGCTCAGGTAATTGGTGAGGCTAAGGAGATAGAGGCCGGCGGTGCCGAGGAGAGCGGCCACGCAGAGGGCCAGGAACGCATAGCGCCAGATTGGCGCCTCAACGAACCCCGGCGCCCACGGGGAGCCGGGATCTCTTCTCGACGAGGGAACCGGTTCGGAAGGCCCCACCAGAAGAGGCCCCGGCTGGTTGCTAGGCAGCGAGGCCATGATTAGAGAGTCCGCCCCACGGCGGCGACCACCGCCGGCAGTTCACGCATAAGTTGCGCGAAGGCTTCGGGACGGAGTGATTGGGGCCCGTCGGACCATGCTTGGTCGGGATGCGGATGCACCTCAATCATCAAGCTATCCGCCCCGACCGCCACCGCGCCCTTCGACATCACGCTGACCAGGGCATGCCGGCCGGTCCCGTGACTGGGGTCCACGACGACGGGCAAATGACTCAACTCCTTGATAATCGGCACCGCCGTCAGGTCCAGCAGATTCCGCCGGAGCCCGGCATCGTCCATCACCGGGAGCCCTCGTTCACAGAGCATCACGCCCCGGTTGCCTTCGCTCAGCACGTACTCGGCGGCCAGCAGCCAATTCTCGATCGTGGGATACATGCCCCCACGCTTGACCATAACGGGCTTGTCGGAGCGCCCGGCCTCGCGTAGGAGGGCGTAGTTCTGCATGTTGCGGGCCCCGATCTGCAACAGGTCGGCATAGGACGACACCAGCTCTACGTCATGCGGGTCGAGCACCTCGGTTACAATGGCCAGACCGAAACGGTCTCGCGCCTCGGCCAGAATTTTCAACCCGTCCTCGCCATGACCCTGGAAATCGTACGGCGAGGTGCGCGGCTTATAGGCCCCACCCCGGAGTATCGTGGCCCCAGCAGCCGCGACCGCCTCGGCCGTACTCAGTACCTGCTCTCGGGTCTCCACCGAGCAGGGGCCCGCCATCACCGCCACGCGCGGCCCGCCTATCTCCACGGAGCCCACTTTGACGATGGTGGACTCTGCCTGAAACTGCCGGCTGGCCAATTTGTAGCGCGAGGTGATCGGCACCACCCGCTCCACGCACTCCAGGGCCCCCAGAGCTTCCGCAAGTACCGCCTTCCGGCTTTCAGGGACGCCTATCGCCCCAATGACCGTGTGCTCGGTACCCGAGACGTTGGTAGCGAAACCCAAATCAGTGAGCCGCGAGACGACATAGTCGCGATCGGCGGCGGCGCTCCCAATCTTTAGAATGATGATCACTCGCGATTGCCTCTTGGGGAATGAGATGACCCATGGCCCCGATACCCCGTACGCTCGGGACGGAGGGAACCGAAACTCAGTTCTCCCAAGTGTCCCACACGGGCGGTCCTACACACAAGGCGCTCATGCACCGCTTCAGGGATTCCCGTCCCGCTCCGCCCATAACTGGGCGATTGCCGCCGATGCCGCCTCATAGTTGAATCCGCGCCTGGCGAGAAATCCGCCCATCCGCCGCTTAAAGGTCTCCTCGTCCAGTCTGGACATGGCATGGAGGCGGCGGCGTCCCGCTTGCAAGGCAAGATCGGCATCGCCGCCGGTGTCGGTATCGGCCACCGTCTCCTCGGCCAGGCCGCGGTCGATGCCCTTCTGGCGCAGTTCCTGCTCCAGCGACCGGGTGGATCGCGGACTGAAGGTGACCCGATTTTCTACCCACATGGCCGCGAATCGGCGATCGTCCAGCAACCCCTGGCGCTCCAACTCTTCCAGACAGGCGTCAATGACCTCCGGATCGAACCGTTCACGTCGCAAACGGGATCGTACCTCGGCCGATGAGCGAGGACGATGGGCGAGGAAGCGGTTGGCGACCGTCACCGCCTCGCCAATCCTCGCGGCCGCCCGCAACTCGGCCAACTCGGTCTCGTCCAGCTCCTGTCCGCGCGCCAGGCCGCGCTCCTCCACCAGCCGATCGGGGATCGATCCCACAAGTATCCCATCGACTTCAATCTCCAGGTATCCTAGTCTATGGGCAGCGGGTGCCAATCGAGTTATTGTCGCCATCAGCCATACTTTCACCCCGGTTTGGGGAATCCAGCGTATCTCCCTCTCCGTAGTATGCCACGAGGGGCGGCTTTGATTAGGTTCGCGCAAGGCATAACGGCGCGCGGCTTTCAGCTTGACGGGTGGCTAGCGTCACCGGTATGGTGTGCCTGAATCTGGGGAATACCGCGACGGAGGCTCGCCGAATGAACACCAACCCCGCGACGCGGCTGCGGGCTGCCGTCGCCCCTTCACCTGAGTTTCCGCGCGCCACGGAACACACCGACCGGAACCCCTTTACCCGTGCCTTCCCACTCCCCGCGCTTCCGCCTCTCGACGTGGCGATCATCGCCTTCCTGATTATTGGCGGTCTCTTCCTGCGCCTGGTGGTTCTGGGCGACCGGCCGCTGCATCACGATGAAAGCCTGCACGCTACCTACTCGTGGTATCTGATGGGCCGGGCCAACCCCGAATATCACTACGATCCGATGATGCATGGGCCGCTGCAATTCCACATGATCGCGTTCTTCTACGCCCTCTTCGGCTCCAGCCCATTCACCGCGCGTTTGTGGTCCGTCACCTGCGGTACGGCCCTGATCGCGGTGCCCCTTATCCTCTATCGGCAGCTTGGGCGCTGGACCACTTATATCCTGATGACCATGCTCTGCCTTTCCCCGATCACGCTCTACTTCTCCCGCTTCGCCCGCGAGGATATGCAGTACGCGCTCTTCACGCTCTTGCTGGTGGTCTCGATCCTCCGCTTCGTGCTGGACCATCGGGAAGGGCGGGCCCTTCATTATCGCTGGCTCTACGTGATCGCCACCGCGTTTATCATGGCCTACGCCGCCAAGGAGAGTATCTATCTCACTTCCGCCGTCCTGGGCGCCTTTATCGCGGCCCAACTGGCCCTGGAACTGGTCGAGGGGGCCTGGTGGTCCGGTCCCGCCGTCGGGGTCGCCCTGATGGCAGCCGGCGCCCTCGGCCATCAATTGGGCATCGCCGTGCTGGGCGCTCTGGTGATTGTCGTGGTACTCCTGATTCAGATCTGGGCCAGTCCCAAATCCGGCATGGTGGCCGATGCTCTGCGCGCCGCCCCCTGGCAGGCATGGGCGATTGCCGGCTCGATCATCGTTCTCATGTTTGTCCTGTTGTACTGGCCGATCGGCGATCCCGCCACCTGGTCTTTCAAGCCAGGGAGCGAAATCGTAAAGACCACGGTGGACATTCCCGGCCAGCCACCCGGCAAGCCCTATTCGTATA
Source organism: Chloroflexota bacterium (assembly GCA_025450375.1). The sequence continues at coordinate 715 of JANWHO010000153.1, read as the reverse complement.
GCCCGGACGGCTTGCTGGGCGGCCTCCAGTACTGGCAGGAGCAGCAATTGGTGGCCCGCGGCGGGCAGCCGTGGTTTTACTACTTATTGGTCATCCCGTTATATGAGTGGACCATTGTCCCCTTTGGGATCATTGGGGCGGTGTTCATTCTCCGCCGCCGTCGCACGATGGTCAATTTGTTCCTCCTCTGGTGGACCGTCGCCACCTTCATTCTCTACGGCTACGCCTCGGAGAAAATGCCCTGGAACTCGCTGCATCTGGTAGTGCCGCTGGCTACCCTGGCCGCCATCGGCCTCTATGTGTCGATCACTCACGCCAAACGGTGGCTGCGGTACGTGGCAATCGCGGCGGCTGTGGTGACTGGGGTGTTCACCCTTCATAACTCCTTCACCCTGGCCTATGTCAACGGGGCGAACCCGGTTGAATACATGGTGTACGTCCAGACTACCCAGGACGTGCCGGACGTCTACAGCGAAATGCAGAGGCTGCAAGCCCACTACGGGACAGCGCTGCCGGTCAAGGTAGATGGCGATGACGTGTGGCCCTGGGCTTTTTACCTGCGGGAACCGAGCCTGTGGAACATCGCCTACAATTACGGCGCGGTGGCCCAGTATGGCCTCCCCACCCAGCCCGTCCTCCTGGTAAGCGACACGAATTATCCAGCCCTGGCGACCTCGCTGGCCAATAATTACGTGGCCTTCCACGAGAAACTCCG
>JANWHO010000152.1 GCA_025450375.1 Chloroflexota bacterium | reverse complement strand
GGGCCAGGGTGGGCACGCCCATCCGCGCCAGGGCCATCCCTGTATTGCTGACCAGACCGCCGGCCGCCAGCCGCACTTCATCCACATGGCGCAGGCCACCGGGATTGTCGGGCGCCACGGGACAAAATGGGCGTACCCGCACATCCGCCAACAGGGTCCCGCCCACTACTATTTGCGCATCGACCATTGCCCTACCCGCGCTCCCTCCGTAATTCGTGCCTGCGGGGTATGATAGCAAAGCTTGCGGGCCAGAAATTGGCGTGTGGGAGTGACCCTGGTACCGTCCAGATAGGAAGGATAGAGAGGGTGTATGGAACTACCGAGCATGACCGTGTACGATTTGGTGGGCGGGGAGAAGCCGTTCTTTGACCTGGCGACTGCCTTTTATCGACGAATCGACCGCGAGCCGGCGATTCGGGGGATGTTTCCCGCTGACTTAGCGGGACCAATCGACCGGCTGGCCCTGTTCCTGATTCAGTACTTCGGCGGTCCGAGCACCTATAGCGAGCAGCGCGGCCATCCGCGGCTCCGCATGCGGCACATCCCATTCCGGGTCGATCGCGCGGCGCGGGACGTATGGGTTGGGCACATGCTGGCCGCCATCGACGAAGTGGAGATTGCCGAGCCGGCGCGCGAGGCAATGCGGGAGTATTTCGAGCGTGGCGCCACCTTTATGATCAACGTGGAGGACGAGCCGTCGACGCCCGCTCAGGTGACTTCCTGACCGGCGACCACCCAATGCCCGGGGCCCCGCTTCCTGAACAACTCCTCGTGCCTGAACAGAGTCGTGGTCACCTCCTCGCGGGTCGCCTTGGTGCCGCGGTCGCTCAGCCAGGCCAACATTTGAGTGGTGTTGAGAGCCCGACCCTGAACCGTGAGGGCCTCCAGCAAAAGATGTGCCAGATCAGGAGCGCCGCTGTCCGCCGCTTTCGCCGGGACAATGGTTGGCTCCGGTTGGGCGGGGCCTGATCCGTCACCGTCCGGCTCGGCAGGCTGCATCCCCTCGAAGAGGCTCCCGCCCTCTTGGCTAGAACCTCCGGGGTCACGGCCCCGAGTTCGGGCGGCTGGGGCGGCCCGGCGAGACGCGGCCAGTAGAGCAGCCAGCTCCGGCCAGTAGGTTGTGATCTGATCCAACCGGGGGCCCGCCAGGTTCTCGATGGCGCTCCGCGACTGCCGCAGGGAAAGGAGGTCGCTCAGGAGGGTCGCGAGGGCTTGCAATTCATCGGGGGTGCATTGGGCGGGGGGGCGGCGCATCAGCGGGGAACGCTGGGCCCGGTCAATCAAACCGTCGAGTAATGTCACGAGGACCGGCGGTTCACTCGCCACCGCGCTCTGCCCATCCCGCGAGGCTGCCATTCAGATTCTCCTCCCAAGCGTCCGCCCATTCCTGATCACTCTGCCCAGTATAGTGTTTTCAGCCATTGTCGCGTTGAAGCTCGGCAAGCTACCTTGCCAGGAGGCACGCCGGCTGGAACGCTTATTGACGTTGGACGGGAGGACCGCCGATGTTTCAACAGGATCTCTTGCGGGGGAAGGTCATTCTGATCACTGGGGGCGGCACCGGCCTGGGCCGGGCCATGGGCGAGCGATTTCTCTCCCTGGGGGCCAGTTTAGCGATCGCCGGGAGGCGGGAAAACGTCCTGCGCGAGGCGGCGGCCCAGATGAGTGCATCCGGCGGCGAGATTCTGCCGGTGGTCTGCGACGTGCGCGACCCGCAACAGGTAACGAAGATGGCGGATTCGGTGTGGGCCCGCTTCGGCAAGCTAGACGTTCTGGTTAACAACGCCGCCGGGAACTTCGTCAGTCCCACTGAACGGCTCTCCCACCGCGCCGTGGACGCGGTGCTGAACATTGTCCTCCATGGCACCTTTTACTGCACCCTGGAGGTGGGCAAGCGGTGGCTCGATGCCGGCGTAGGGGGAGTGATGCTGAATATTGTCGCCACCTCTGCCTCGTCAGGGTCCGGATCGGCCTATGTGGTGCCGTCGGCGGCGGCCAAGGCAGGGGTGCTGGCCCTCACTCGGTCCCTGGCCGTCGAGTGGGGCCCGCGGGGGATTCGGCAGGTGGCGATTGCTCCCGGTCCATTTCCCACCCCCGGCGCCTGGCAACGTCTGGTCCCATCGCTGGCGGGGGCGCAATCGCGGGGTGAGGACACGGTGCCGTTGGGCCGATTTGGCGAGCATGGTGAACTCGCGGACCTGGCGACTTTCCTCATCTCCGACCACGCGGCGTATATCAACGGGGAGGTTGTCACCATTGATGGGGGAGAATGGTTGCAAGGAGCGGGCCAGTTCAGCCGCCTCCGCTCGCTGCGGGCTGAGCAGTGGGACGACATGGCGAAACAGGCCCGAGGAACCGCGAAGCCTAAAGGAGAGTAGCGCGGCCCAGTTCCTGCCAAAGATAGGCGGCGGCGCGGGCGCCCCCATGAAAACAGTCCAGATTGAATCGTTCATTGGGTGCGTGGGCGTGGCTGTCGGGCAGCGAGACGCCAAGCATCACCACGGGAGCGTGAAGGTGCGTGTGAAAGCTCATCACCACCGGAATCGACCCGCCGGATCGGATAAAGACCGGGGCTTTGCCGAACGCGCGCTCGAGGGCACGCCCGGCCGCCGTCATCGCCGGATGCTCCCGGTCGGCAAGCCAGGGGAGGGCGCTCCCGGTAAGTTGGGCAACGGTAAGCCGAACTCCGGGCGGGCAAAGGTCACGCACATGAGCCTCCAGGAGGGCGCTGATCCGTGCCGGATCCTGATCGGGAACCAGGCGGAAGCTCAGTTTTGCCCCTCCGGTCGCGGGGAGTACGGTCTTGCTGCCGGGCCCGCTGTAGCCGCCCCAGATGCCGTTTATATCCAGGCTGGGGCGAGTCCAGATCCGCTCAAGGCGGCTATACCCTTCCTCCCCATCCAGAGCATCAAGACCGAGTTCCGCTTTCAAGGCGTCCTCGTCGTCGCCCAGCGATTGGATCGCCAGACGTTCCTCATAGGAGATGGTTCGCACATCATCGTAAAAGCCGGGAAGGGTTATCCGACCGTGCGAGTCCTTCAGACTCGCCAACAAGGTGACCAGGGCTTGCAGCGGATTGGGCACGGCGCCGCCATAGCCCCCGGAATGGAGGTCCGTGTTGGCGCCATTGACCGTGATCTCGAAATAGGCCAGCCCACGTAAGCCGTAGTTGAGGGCGGGCTGCCCGGCAGCGAACATGGACGTATCCGAGATCACCACCACATCGCTTTGTAGGTCGGTAAGGTGGGCCACGATGGCCGGATCCAGATTCGGGCTCCCGATCTCTTCCTCCCCTTCCACGATCAGTTTGAGATTGATCGGCAGCCTACCATCCGCTTGCAAGAGGGCGCGAATGGCCACAAGGTGCATGTAGACCTGGCCTTTATCATCGGCGGAACCGCGCGCGTAGAGCTTGCCGTCGCGAATCGTCGCCTCGAATGGCGGGCTCTCCCATAGGTCGAGCGGCTCGGCCGGCTGGACGTCGTAATGGCCGTAAATCAGGACCGTCGGCGCGTCCGGCGCGTGCAGCCAGTCGGCATACACAACGGGATGGCCGGCGGTTTCCCAGACCCGCGCGTTCTCCAGTCCGGAACGCCGGCATTCATCGGCCAGCCAGGCGGCGCAGTCGCGCGTTTCGCCGGCGAGGCTGGGATCGGTGCTCACGCTTCGCCAGCCGAGAAATTTGGTGAGGCCGGCTACCGCCTCTTGTTGACCGTCGGCCAGGATGTGTTCCACCGTGGATGCCATGCCACCTGCCCTCCCTCAATCGGCCGCGACCGGCATCATGGCCGGCCGCGCCCGCTTCCTGGCTATCAAGGTACAGGGTCAGGGAAGAATAGGGCCACCAAGGTAGCCCTAAATGAGGCATGACACGACCCTTTTGAACCGATTACCCTTGACCCTTAGGGCTCAGGTAGTCCAGCATATAAGAAGCGGTCGCGAACGACCGCGCAGTTCCCGCGCAATGCGTGCTCACCGGCCAGATGCAAGCGGCGCGGTCTGACCCCCGATCAGTAGAGAGGGATCCCGCGCGATGCTATTTTCCCGAATACGCCATGTCCTACCATTAGTCTTGCTCCTCGCACTATTCGCGGCTTTCATGCCAGGGTACCCAGGACGAGCGGGAGCCGCGAGTGCGTTACTTACTTCAACTTGTGGGCCGTCAACCGGAGGCGCGACTCTCTCCGTCACACCCACAACGGTAGCAGCTGGAGGTACGGTGACCTTCTTTGGGTCGGGTTACACTAATGGCGCGACCGTGACTTTGCAGGGACAAGGGGGTCCCTCGGCTGTAGCCACGAATGGAAACTTCAGCTTGGCCTATATGGTCGCGGCGGGGACCGCAGACGGAACCTACGCGGTTACTGCTAGCGACATGTTCGGTCGCTCCGCGTGCGTGCTACTGATCGTGAGCAGCAGCTCAACGGGAGGCGCTTCACTCACGGTCTCGCAAGCGACCACGGTCGCCGGACAATATGTTACGGTTTCCGGCACTGGTTTCAACACAACCGGCACTGCCACCCTGAGCGGCCCAGGGATCGCATCAACCGTGGTCAATCTGCTGTCGAACGGGACGTTCTCGGCAAGTGTCCCAACCGTTTCCTCAACAGCGACTGGCACGTATACACTTTCGGCCACGGACAGCACGAACACTCACACGGGAACGGTTACGTATGGAGTGCTCAATACGTCGGGGATTCCGGCGTTGACCCCCAGTTCAACCACGGTGGCACCGGGAGGCGCCCTGACCTTTGTCGGTAGCGGCTTCACCGGCAATCCCAACGTTGCGGTGACTCTCAGCGGCACGGGCTTTACCACAACCTATCCAGTCCAGACCAACTCTGGGCAGTTTAACGCAACCGTAACCTTCGCGGCCGGTACTCCGGCCGGTACCTATACGGTGACCGCGAGCGACGGCACCAAGACCGCCACTACGACAATCACCATTGGGACCGTCACCACCACCGGGGTAGCCATTTTCGCTACCCCCTCTAACGGCACCGCCGGGCAGTCCGTGGTAGTTACCGGCTCTGGCTTTACCGCCAACGCGGCGGTAACCGTATCGGGGGCAGGGGCCACGGCTACCACTACGAGTAATCCTAGTGGCGGCATCAGCGTTGGGCTCACCATTCCCGGCAACACGGCGGCGGGTAGTTACACGGTTACCGCTACCGATTCCACCAACCGCACCGGTACCTACACGGTCCGAGTCGGGGCGACCGGAATCAGTGTCTCCGCCGCGTCCACCTCGGGTACTCCTGGCCAAGGCATCACGGTCACGGGGACCGGATATACCGCCGGCGAGCAAGTGACGGTCTCGCTGGCCAACGCCGCCACTCCTACCACGGCGGTCGCTGGGACCACGCAAACCTTTACCGCGAATTCTAGTGGAGGCATCTCCGGCACCTATATCGTGCCTTCGGTTGCGGCGGGCAGCTACGCGATCCTCGCTCTGGGGCAGACCAGCCATATCCAGGCGCTCTCGACCATCGCGCTGCTGTCGGCGGTACCCACCGCTACGGCAACGCCAGTGGTGGTTGCCACGGCAACCGCGACCGCGACCCCGATCCCGGCGGTACTGCCTGCCAGTGTCTCGGCCCCCACGACCAGCATCTTCGCCGAGGGCAACACCGGCACGGCGGCGGGGAATACCAGCAACGTACCAATCAGCGATAAGGTGACTTTCAGCGAGAAGCTGTACCTTTACAACCCCGGCAGTTCTTCCTCGGCGGTCACCACCACCTACTACGTGTATCCAAGCGGCGCCACCACGGCGACCACGATTACCGCCAATGATACGGTGGCTCCGGGCGCGACGGTGGTGCGCAACGTGAACACCGATGTGGGCAACGACAAGTTCGTCAGCATCGAGGTTCAGTCTCCGACCGGCATCGTGGCCGAGACGGCGATCTCTCGGGTTCGCGGCGACGGCACCTTGCTCGACTCTGATACCAGCACCGGATCGACTGCCCTCCAGCAGAATTGGTACCTGGCCGAGGGCTATACGGGAGCCAGCCTGCAAGAGTACATCACCCTCTTCAATCCCGGTACCACGGCGGCTACGGCGCAGGTGTCGTATCTGCCGAGCAATACTCCGGCTCCGGCCGCGCAATCGGTCTCGGTGCCCGCCAAGGGCCGGGTCACGATCAACGTACGGAAGGTCTACAACGCCCTGGTGGTTCACGGCTCGCGGAACGTGGCGATCAGCGTCACCTCGACCGCTCCCATTGCCGTGGATCGCTCGATGTACTGGGGCGATGGCGCCGGGTCCGCCAAGTATGGCTACTCGCTTGGTCCGGCGATTTCGGCCGGGAAGACCAGCCAGTCCTTCCCATTCGTGCCGACCGATGCCGGCTCACAGACCTTCGTGACCGTCCTCAATCCAGGGACCAGCACCGCTTCGGCAACCCTCACCTTGCGAAGCATCGGCGGCATTTCCCTGGCAACCTCAACCGGCAGCATTCCGGCTGGACAGCGGTACACCTTCGTGGTGCCGTCGTTGCTCCGTGGAGGGAATGGCGCGGTGCTGGGCCAATTGGTCTCGAACGTGCCGGTCGTGGCCGAGGCGAGCATCTATTTCGGGGGCTCGCCCAACATTGGCCGTCATCCCGGTCTGGTGGTGCCCAGTTCGATCGGCGCCGCGACCGGGGCCAGGGCCATGGTGACCGCCAGCGGGGCGCAACTGAGGCTGTTCAACCCCACCAATACCATTGAGCGGGTACAGGTCACTCTGAGCACCGGCGGCGGTTCGACCGTTGCCTACGACAGCACCCTGCCCGCCAATCTGGCCCGTACCATCAACCTGCCGGCGGGTACCGACCCGCGCGGCATCTCGATCCGGGCCAGCAATACCGTGGAGGCCGTGCTGATCAATGGTGGTGACGGCTCGACCATCGCGTCGGGCGGCAACCTAAACTAGGCGGCACGCAACGCAAAACGAGAGTGGGGGTCATGCCTGCCGGGCATGACTCCCGTTCCCGTTTGTGGGATGCGTCTCTCAGTTGTAGGAGAAGGCGGCGTTTAGGGGCGCGGGTCTCCAGGCC
>JANWHO010000151.1 GCA_025450375.1 Chloroflexota bacterium | reverse complement strand
GCACTGCCGCTGCCCTACCGAGAAGGGAATGAATGCGTGGCGCGGGCGCTCGACGACCTTCTCCATGGCATAATGGTCCGGATTGAACTTATCGGCGTTCGGACCCCAGTAACGCGGGTCGCGCTGCGCGGCTAACGCACCGACGAGGATGATGTCGTCTTTGCGGACGCGATAGCGCCCCAACATGCCATCCTTCAGGCTCCGGCGGATCGTGACCGGCATGGGCGGATAGATGCGCAGTGTCTCTTTGATCACCTGCGTCATATACGGCAGCGCCATCAGATCGGTGTATTGCAAGTCATAGGTAGGGTCGCCCCCGGTAATGGAGTCGATCTCGGCGATCAGCTTCTCCTCCACCTCGGGATGGGTCGCGAGCACATAGCCCAGCCAGGCGCCCGTGATTGACGGACCGTTGAACCCGTTTGATAGATGCATAAGAATCTGGTCGCGGATCGTCGCGGGATCCAGGTGTTTACCGGTTTCGGGGTCGGACACGGTGATCAAGCGGGTGAGGAGGTCGGTTTGCTGGCCCATGGGACAAGTGTTAAGCCGTCCCTGGACTATAGCCTCGGCGGTGGTGAACAGCACGTGTGTGTCGCGCCTATACTTCTTCTTGCGCGCTCGCTTGGAAGGACCAGATAGGAGCGTGAAGTCGGGTCTCGGCTCGGCGATGCGCGCGATGCTCTCCTTGGTGCTGTCGGGCACCGCGACCGCGAAGGCACCCCTGGGCCGGTCCTTCTCCAGTTCGCCGAAGTCGTAGTTACAGGCCCCCCGGCCGGATACCTCGAGCGAATACCGTGTCATCCAGTCACGCACGTCCAACGGTTCGTCGTCCGACATGGTGGCCCACGTATCGGCCAGTTTCCTGGCCAGCGCTTTGATACGATCGAACTGTGTCTTCTGGTGCGCGGGTGCATACCAGGGGAGCATGATACGCCTCACCCGGTTGTAGAAGTCGCCGTCGCTGACTACCGAGATGCCGCCGCCGCGTGAGTCCGCAAGCTGGTCAAAAAAGTTGATGTCCTCGACACGCTTGCCAAACTGCTCTTCGTTGGCCGCGACCTCGTCAAGCAATTCAGGATCGGAGACAACGACAAGCCGCCACTTCTTGGTGGGAATCCCAACCGCGTAGATATGGCCGAAGCGCCGGTAATACTCGAGCTGGGTGTCGTTGTCATTGATGATGTCGAAGTTGGCGAACCGCTCGCCTTTCGGCGCCAGCCAGCGCACGGCCCAGGGAATATCGAGCGGCTTGTCGTCCGTCGCGACCTCCGCCTTGTCGGACGTTCCGGGGGCGTGCGAGTGGATGTAGCCTGCCGTGAGGGTCGGAGGGCCCACCCGTTGCGGCGGCATGGCTCCGTCTTTCAACCGGCCAACCTTAAACGATTGCGCCAGCTTCCACGCTTCGTCGGAATGATCCACGCTGCTGAATGCCTGGCTGGCGTCGTGTCCATAGCTCTCGATGAAAACCTCGGCGCCACCGGGGTGGTGGTAGATCCACTCGCTGACGTCGTAGATGCCTCCCAGGATGGCGACCCAGTAATCACCAGGCTTGTCGTGGCGGAGAATCTCGTCCCAGTCGTACTCGCGCAACTCCCGCGGATCCTCTTGCGCGTTCCCAGGTTCCGCCAATGGGTACAGCTTGGGCCCGGCCTGATGGGGTCCGGGACCGCGGGTACTCTGTCCTTCCGGAATGGTCATGGTGGGGCTGCCCGCCTTTTCAGGCGGCCGAGAGCCCTCTTTCACCAGGCCCACTTTGAAGGATTGAGTCAAAAGCCACGCCTCGTCCGAGTGACCGATCGAGTTGAAGACTTCCGTTGCATCCTGGCCCCATGCCTCGATCAGTATCTCGGCGCCACCGGGATGACGGTACATCCACTCACTTACGTCGTACACGCCGCCGTGGAACACAATCCAGAAGTCGCGGGCCGTATCGTGGCGAAGGATTTCGTCCCAGTCGTATTCGGGGAGACCGGGCGCCTCGGCCACGGCGACCTCGCCTTCCGGTTCCGGGGAGATGCCTATCGAGTGCCCATGGAATGTATGCGGAGTTGTCGGCGTTGCGTCGCCGGTCCCCGCGCTTTCCTTTGCCTGACCTAGTGTCCAAGCCACTCCGCGAGGTTCTCCTTTGCAGCATCTCGGCTAGCTCGGGTAGCTCGGCCATACCACGGGTGTCCCGCCCGGTGGCCAATGGCCCCTTGGCGGCTATGGCCAGACCTTACCGGAAGCCAGCCTACACCCTGCCTATTCCACTTGGATTCCATCCGCGCATCGGGGCCTATGATGTAAGGCATGGGATGGTGGCGCCAACCGACGGTCGGCTGGCGGTAGAAGACAGAAATTGCCCTCCGCCAATGGATAGACGCGCCGCATATCGAGGAGAGCGATCCGGCGCTCACGGGCGAAACTAGTTGGCTGATCCACCCTGCCACGATCGGCTGGCCTGCCGAATGCCTGGCTAGATGGTAGTAGTGGCCGCGCTGGAGGCTAATCTCCGCGTCGCGGCGTGCTCAGGATCGCGCTCCTTTCCGACGATGCCGAACGGCACTGCTGGTCCGGGGTACGGGAGAAAGATCTAGCTTCGGAGCCGCACGCGGAATGATCGCACCTGAAAGGGAAGGAGGTCGAAATGAAGCATATCCCCGTCCACGATGAGTGGGAGGGCCGAGGCATCCGCCTCCTCCAGGATCGTCACCGGCTCCGCCGCGCGCACGGGCCGGGCGAATCGCAAGGTCACGGGGCCTCGGCGATTGGCACAGTCGTAGACGCGAATGATCAGCCCGTCGCCGTCCTCGGCCGGCTTCACGGTGTCCACCACCGCGTGGGCGTGGTCACTACTCACCAGCGAGCCTGCCGCCGGCAGGGTGCCGCCGGTCCCCACCATGCGGGCCTGAACCGGCAGATTGAAGGCATGGGCGGCCCGCACCGTATCCTCGATGGTCCAATCCGGCCCGTGCGGGAGCAGGGCATAGGAGAACCAATGCTCACCCTGATCAGCGAGCGGATCGGGTTCGATGGGCGACTTGAGCAAGGTGAGGCGCAACACGTTGCTCAGGCAATCGTGACCATACTTCCCATCATTGAGCAAGCTCACTCCATAGCCCGTCTCCGAGAGGTCCGCCCAGCGGTGGGCCGCTACCTCGAAGCGAGCGCTATCCCAACTGGTATTCTGGTGGGTTGGGCGGCGCACATAGCCGAAGGCGCATTCGTAGGTGGCCTCCGTCGCATGGACGGCCAGAGGGAAGGCGGCCTTGAGCAACACCTGCCGCTGGTGCCAGTCGATATGGGTCCGCACCTCCACCCGCGACGAATCGGCGTACAGGAGGACGCGCTGGCGGATGGTGGAGCGGTCGAAGCGCCTGGTAATCTCGATCCCCGCCCGCAAGGGGCCGGATTCCACCACCGTCCATGCGGTCACGTCATCGATCTCACGGCATTTTTCCGTATAGAACTGGTCGATGTCCCAGGCGTCGAAACGTAGCGGCTTATCCTCGAAGGCCAGGAGACGGTTGCCGCCGCCGCCCTCGGCCAGCACCTCGCGCGCGTGCTTCTTGTCATACAGGGAGGCAAAACGTCCATGTTCGTCCAGGGTTAGGCGAACGAAGCGATTCTCCAGGACTCGCTCCTCCACGCGCAGGTCCGGTGTGCCACCCAGAGGATCGCCATTCCCCAACAGGAGGGTGGTATAGCCATGGGCCGGTATACTTACCCCCGCCACCAGCGTCCGGCGCGCGCCGTCCATATCCACCACTGCCTGGGTGGACAGTGGCGCCCCATCGGCATCCAAAAGCTGATCATCATCCTGCACCGCCGTCGGCAAGTCCAGCGAGACCGTCCCCTCGCGGGGCCAGGGCAGGGCATGGAAAAGGGCGAGCGTGTGGCCGCTGGCGCCAATCCGCCCAGCCACTACCTCTTGGGCCTGGGCCAGCACCGCGCCCGCCGCCTCCCGCACCTCGGCGTGGTGGCGGCGTTGGTCCTCGTACACTTCGCCAATCGAGGACCCTGGGAGAATGTCGTGGAACTGGTTGAGGAGCACGGTCTCCCAGCAGTGGGTGAGCGCCGTCCGCCACGAGGGGTCGGATCCTCCCAGCGCGGTCGCCCAGGAATACCATAGCTCCGCCTCGCGCAGCAGCAGTTCACAGCGCCGGTTGTCCCACTTGGCCCGCGCCTGGCTGGTATAGGTGCCGCGATGATATTCGAAATAGAGCTCGCCTTCCCAGACCACCGTCCGCGGGTCGGTCCACAGCCGATCCTTCAGTCCACGCAGGAACTGGTCCGCGTTGCCCTGGGCCAGCATGGGGACGCCCGGATAATCAGCCAGGCGGTCGGCGAACTCCAGCATCCGCTCGGTAGGACCGCCGCCGCCGTCGCCCCAGCCGAAGGAATACAAGGTGTGAGTGTTGAGCGCTTTGTCGCGGTAGCGCACATAGCTGCCCATGACCTCTTGCAGCCCCAGATCCCCATTATAGGTATCCTGCCCGCGTGGGTTGCTATCCGGCGCCTCAATCCAATCATCGAGCCGCCAATGGCGGGAGCCGGTGATAAAGTAGGCCATCACCTCGCTCCCATCCAGGCCCCGCCAGCGGAAGGTGTCGTGGGGCATGCGGTTGCTGGTATTCCAACTCATCTTGGTGGTGACGAAGGTATGCACGCCGGCGCCGCGCATAAGCTGCGGCAGGGCGCCGCTGTAGCCAAAGGCATCAGGGAGCCACAAAATGCCGCAGCGCCGGCCAAAGCGCTCTTGCAGGTAGCGCTGACCATAGAGGAACTGGCGCACCAACGACTCGCCGGCGGTCAAGTTCGCATCGGGCTCGACCCACATGGCGCCCGCCGGCTCCCAGCGCCCCTCGCGCACGCGCTCCTCGATCTGCCTGTAGAGTTCAGGCTCGTCCTCCTCCATCCACTTGTACTGCTGTGGTTGGCTACCCAGGAAATGGTAGTCCGGGTAGCGTTCCATCAGGCGCAACACGGTGGACCAGCTTCGGGCCACCTTGCGGCGCGTCTGCGCCAGCGGCCACAGCCAGGCGGTATCGATGTGCGCGTGGCCGACCGCCGTGATCCGTCCTCGTCCGGACGCTCCGG
>JANWHO010000150.1 GCA_025450375.1 Chloroflexota bacterium | reverse complement strand
CCTCCGCGCCGGAACGAGCCTCGTCTGGGTCATCTGGCCGCGGAGTGGGCACATTGACGTATGGCGTCACGATATCCTGACCGGCCCAGCGTCCATCCTTACCCTGGGTGGCACCCTGGACGGAGAGGACGTCATCCCAGGATTCTCCTATCCCGTCGATGACCTATTCCTCGACCCCCTGCGTCAAGAACCGTAGGAACACCGCGCCTTTTACCTTGCGCCGGCCGCCACGTTCCCGGCGAGGGCCCCCACCCCGCCTTCCGCGTACGCCTCGCTCCGTGCCTCCGGGCGCCGCAGCCAGCCCAAGAGCTCGGTCAGCCCCTCTCCCACCCCTACCCGAGGAGACCAACCGGTCGCGGCGGCGAACTTCCGCGTGTCCGAGACAAAAAACCGTTGATCCCCAACCCGCCAGGGCGCGAACTCCACCTCCGGCCGCCGCCCCAGGCACTCGGAAATAGTTTCCAGCACTTCCAGCAGACTGACCGCGCGGCACGCCCCGCCGCCGATATTGAATGCCTGCCCAGACAGCGCCGCCCGCGTGCCCCCCTCCGGGTCCGCAAGACCGGCATGGGCCAGACGGAAGGCCCGCACCAGATCAGCCACGTAGAGGCAATCGCGTACCTGGCAGCCGTCGCCGTAAATGGTGATTGGCGCTCCCCGGAGGGCAGTGATCAGAAAGTGCGCCACCCATCCCTGATCCTCGGTCCCGAACTGCCGGGGACCGTAAATGCAACTCATCCGGAACACCGCCGCCGGGACGCCAAAGGTCCGCGCGTACTCCAGCACATACTGATCCGCCGCTCCCTTCGAGCACCCATAGGGACTGCGGAAGTCCAACCCCCACTCCTCACTCACCCCATGGTCCGCCACCGTCGGGTTCACCGGTATGTAACGGTCGCCCGCTCGCCGGGTCTCCAAACCCGCCAACTCTCCATACACCTTGTTGGTGGAGGTCGATACCAACGGCGGTGGGTTCGCGAGGCGCCTCAGCGCTTCAAGCAGGGTGATAGTCCCCCCCACGTTGACCGAGAAATCGTGCATCGGATCGCGCAGGCTCGAGGTGACGGCGACCTGGGCCGCGAAGTGGAAAACCCCGGCCACCCGCCCGCCCGCTGTTGCCGCCCGGCCCAGGGCCTCGGCAACCGCCTCGCTGTCGCGGACGTCTCCCTCCACCACCCTGACCCGATCGCCATGCACGCCCCGCAGCCACTCGGCATTCTGGTCCACGCCCTTTCGGGAAAAGTTGTCCAGCAGGACAACCGGCCAACCGTCGGTGAGGAGGGCATGAGCTAGATTGCTGCCGACAAACCCCGCTCCGCCCGTGATCAGCATGGCGCCCCGCGTCTCGGTGTCATCGATGCGCATCAAGAGCTCTCCCATTGGGTGGCGATCACCAGCCCACGGGCCGCGAGCTCGGCCTGGGCATGCTCGAGCCTGCCGCCGGAATCTCGGATCCCGTTCTCGGCCAACCAGGCCACCAGTTCCTCGATCCCAGCGCTCAGCGATACCTCGGGGCGGTAGCCCAGCCATTCCCGCGCCCGCGTGGTATCCGCGTAGCAATGGCGAATGTCCCCGGCCCGATAGGTGCTCTCCACTCGCGGGGCAACCGGGGAGTCCAACGCCTGGGCCAGCCGCTCGGTGACCTCCAGAACCGTGTGATAGTCTCCACTGCCGATATTAAACACCGCGTCCATGGGCTCGGGCGGCAAGCTGCCGGCCTCCAGGGCCAGCCGGCAGGCGCGGGCCACATCCCGCACCGACACGAAGTCCCGCCGCTGTAAGCCGTCCTCATGGATCAGTGGCGGTTCACCGGCCAGGAGGCGCGCGGCAAAAATGGCAAGCACCCCGGTATAGGGATTGCCGAGCGCCTGCCGCGGCCCATAGGTGTTGAAGAACCGCAGAGCTACGGTGGAGATCCCATAGGCCCTCCCGATCAGCAAACAGAGACGCTCCTGATCGAACTTCGAGAGGGCATATACGGACTGGAGCGATGGGCGTTTGCTTTCCGGGGTGGCCAGCGGGCGCAAGGGGCGCCCATCGTCGTCACGTGGCTCCCAGTCTCCCCGACGGAGGGCCTCCAGGCCGCGTTCCGCGTCCTCGACCACGCTCCCGTCGTCCCGCGCGTAGAGGCCCTCGCCATACACACTCATACTCGACGCGACCACCAGGCGCTGAACCGGCCGGCGCGCGAGGGCTTCCAGCAACACCGCCGTCCCAACCGCGTTGCTCTGGGTGTAGTGGGCGACCTCGTACATGCTCTGGCCCACCCCCACGGCGGCCGCCAGATGACAGACCAGATCCACTCCGGCCAGGGCGCGCGCTACCGCCTCCGGATCCCGCATGTCACCAACTTGCAGCTCCGCGTCTTGGGACAGATACGCGGGCCGGGCCGGAGAGGCGCCTTCCGCGCGCCCGTGGACCTGCGGGGTAAGATTGTCGAGGACGCGCACGGTGTAGCCGTGCTCCAGCAAGGCATCCACGAGGTGCGAACCGATGAAACCGGCGCCGCCCGTAACCAGGACTCGCATCGTCAAGCGCCTCTCCCGTGCTTTCCCAGCCCAACTCGCCGCGACTCGCATGCGTGTCCTGGATTCGTTCTACCCTGCTTTACATGCTACTACGTAGCGACATATTGCGTACACGCGCGAAAATTAAGGGCGGCGCCGGCAGTACTCCTTCCGGCGCCGCGTCGGTATCGAGCCAAAGATGTGTCGTTCTCGTCCACCTGGCCGGGGCGCGGCGGAATCAGGTACGGGCAACCCTTCCGGCCGGTTCGGGCCGCCGTAGGAAGACAAAGGTAGAGAGTTGCTGGTCGAAATCGCGCCAATCCCTCACACTGAACACGAGGATACACGAGGAGGCGGCACGAACCTGCCGTGGGTCTCGAATCGTGGAACGCACGTCATCGCAGGTCGGCATGGAACCAAGAAGACGGGAGGCCGCGAATGAGTCAACATCAACCCGCTGATGCCCTGGTGTTCTTTGGCGCCACTGGAGATCTTGCCTATAAGCAGATTTTCCCCGCCCTGCAGGCCATGATTCATCATGGCCACCTGAAGGTGCCGGTGATCGGGGTGGCGAAGGCCGGGTGGACCCTTGAGCAACTGATGGAACGGGCCAGGGCCAGTCTCGAGGAGCACGGAGGGGTTGATCCCTCGGCATTTTCCGCCCTCCGCGACCGGTTGCGCTACGTGGACGGAGATTACCAGGACGCCGTTACCTTCCAGCGGCTGCGACAGGAACTCCACGGAGCCACCCATCCACTCCATTATCTGGCAATCCCCCCCAGTCTGTTCGGTGTGGTAGCCCAGGGGCTCTCCCAGGCGGGTCTGGCCAAGAACGCGCGTGTGGTATTCGAGAAACCCTTTGGCCACGACCTGGCTTCGGCCCAAGCCCTGAATCAGGCTATCCAGTCCTTTTTTCCCGAGACGGCGATCTTCCGCATCGACCATTATTTGGGGAAGGAGGCCGTGCAGAACCTACTGTATTTCCGCTTCGCCAATACCTTCCTGGAACCGATCTGGAACCGGAACTACGTGGAGAGCGTGCAGATTACCATGGCGGAAAAGTTCGGGGTGAGCGGCCGGGGAAGATTCTATGAGGAAGCGGGGGCGATCCGGGACGTGGTGCAGAACCACCTGCTGCAAGTAACGGCGCTTTTGGCGATGGAGCCGCCGACCGGCGGCGGCCATGAAGCGGTGCGCGACGCCAAGGCCCTGGTCTTCGAGGCGATGCGCCCTCTCCGTCCCGCCGAGGTTGTCCGCGGCCAGTTCCGCGGCTATCGTCAGGAGCCGGGCGTGGCGCCGGACTCCCAGGTGGAGACCTTCGCCGCCCTCCGCTTGCACATCGAGTCCTGGCGCTGGGCGGGAGTGCCCTTTTACATTCGGGCCGGCAAGTGCCTCCCTGTCACCTCGACCGAGGTCTTGGTGGAACTCAAGCGCCCGCCGCAAGCGGTGTTTGGTCATGTGGAACCGGGACAAACAAACTTCCTCCGTTTCCAGCTCAGTCCCAGCGTGATGATTTCCCTGGGCGCCCGCGCCAAGATGCCGGGAGAAGCCATGGTAGGCGAGGAGGTGGAACTGGTAGCCAGCCACCAGGGAAGCGACGAGATGAGTTCCTATGAGCGACTGCTGGGCGACGCGCTCCGGGGCGATGCCACCCTGTTCGCCCGCCAGGATAGCGTGGAGCACGCCTGGAGGGTGGTGGACCCGATCCTGGGTAACGTGACGCCCGTCCACGAATACGAGCAGGGGACCTGGGGACCGGTGGAAGCGGACCGGATCATCGCCCGCGATGGGGGCTGGCACATTCCCGCCGGGATTCACGTCGGCCAGGAGCTGCCGAGCGACCGCCAGTATGGCCCCGCACGCGGCTAGAGAAAGGATACAACCGTGAAGGAAGCAAGAACGTCCCTGACCCGGCGACCGGAGTGGCAGGCCCTTCAAGCGCACTACGACCAGACGTGTACGATGCACCTCCGCGACTTATTTTCCCGTGACTCCGACCGCGGCGAGCGTCTGACCCTGGAAGCGGAGGGGATCTATCTCGATTATTCCAAGAACCGAGTGACCGACGAGACGATGCGCCTCCTGCTGGCCCTCGCGGAATCGAGCGGCTTGCCGGCCCGCGTTGGCGCTATGTTTGGCGGCGAGAAGATCAACGTCACCGAGCGGAGGGCGGTCCTCCACGTAGCCCTTCGGGCGCCAAAAGGCGCGAGCATCCTGGTGGATGGCGAAAACGTGGTTCCGGAGGTCCACAAGGTGCTGGATCGGATGGCAAACTTCGCCAATCGGGTGCGCGAGGGTAGCTGGCTCGGTCACACCGGGAAGCGGATCGCCAACGTGGTGAACATCGGCATTGGCGGCTCGGATCTGGGCCCCGTCATGGCCTATGAGGCCCTACGCTTTTACAGTGATCGCCGGCTCACCATGCGGTTCGTCTCCAACGTGGATGGGACGGATCTGGCCGAGGCCGTCCGGGATCTCGACCCCGAGGAGACGCTGTTCATCATCTCCTCCAAAACCTTCACCACCCTGGAAACCCTCACCAATGCACGGGCAGCCCGTGACTGGGCCTTAAGGTCGCTTGGCGACCAGGCAGCGGTGGCCAAACACTTCGTGGCCGTGTCCACCAACGCGGGCGAGGTCGCCAAATTTGGGATCGATACCACCAATATGTTCGAGTTCTGGGACTGGGTTGGCGGCCGTTACTCGTATGACTCGGCGATCGGCCTCTCCTTGATGATCGCCATTGGGCCGGATCACTTTCACGAAATGCTGGCCGGGTTCCATCGCATGGACGAGCATTTCCGTACCGCCCCACTCGCCCGGAACCTCCCCGTGCTGCTCGGTCTCCTGGGGATCTGGTATGACGATTTCTTCGGGGCGGAGACGGTGGCCATCCTCCCCTACGACCAGTACCTGAATCGGCTCAGCGCCTACCTCCAGCAACTCGACATGGAGAGCAACGGAAAGCACGTGGACCTGGAGGGAAACACCGTGGATTACCAGACGGGGCCGATCGTCTGGGGCACGCCGGGGACCAATGGCCAGCACGCCTATTACCAACTGATCCATCAGGGCACGAAGCTGATCCCCTGCGACTTCATCGGCTTTTGCCAAACCCTTAACCCCGTTGGCACGCAGCACGATCTTCTTATGGCCAACTTCCTGGCCCAGACCGAGGCCCTGGCCTTCGGAAAAACGGCGGAGGAGGCCCGAGCGGAGGGAATCCCCGACTACCAGGTTCCGCATCGCGTCTTCACCGGCAACCACCCCACCAACACTATCTTGGCGGATCGGTTGACTCCGGAGACCCTCGGCAAGCTGATCGCCCTCTATGAGCACAAGGTGTTCGTCCAGGGGACGATCTGGCACATCAACTCGTTCGATCAGTGGGGCGTGGAACTGGGCAAGGCGCTTGCCTTAAGGATTATCCCCGAACTTGATCCGGTCCAGAAGCCGGACTTGTCGCATGATAGTTCCACCAACGCTCTGATTCGCCGGTATCGCGCCCGGCGTTAGGAGATCGGCAAGCGCCCAACTTTCTCGACCAGCGCGATATAGGCGCCCGGCTCGGTGTCGTGGTCGAGAAACCGGGTCGCGCGCCAGGCTGTTCCCTCCAACAGGTGATGCAATTCCTCCTTGGCCAGGAACAGGTACTCGAACCAGGGGGTGTACCGCTGCTTATAGCGAACGCGGATGGTGAGATGGCCGGGGAGGCGGCCGCACCGCACGTTCTCCTCCAGATAGGCCAGATGCACGGGCTCGGTCACCATCCTGGGATCCACGCTTTCGGCGATTATGTGGGCTCCCTCGCTGGTGGCCGCCGCCAGCCGGGCCAGGAGCGTGGCGCCGGCGGTGGCGTTTCCGGCCAGGCCGAGGTTGGCGCCCAGGAGGAGGACGGTATCCCATGGTCCACTGGCCGGATCGAGCTGGTTGATGTCCAGCACACGCGCGTCCGGCAATCCGCGGCGCCGGCACACCGAAACCGCCAGGGGCGAGATGTCGATGCTGGTCACCTGGAGACCCTTTTTCCACAAGTAGAGGGAATGCCGGCCCGCCCCACAGCCACTATCCAATACGCGGCCCTGGGCCCATTCCATCGCTCGTCGCTCGTGGGCCGGCCACTCCCGGAAAGGCATGAAGTACCGCCTCGGACTCCCTATCGAGCCGACAAACCCATCGTCCCGTTCGACCACCT
Organism: Chloroflexota bacterium; assembly: GCA_025450375.1. Next base: position 4,735 of record JANWHO010000150.1, on the reverse strand, counting down.
CGAAGACATCCTGGCCGGCAAGGTAGTCGTGCAGCAAGTGGCCGAACGCATCCTGGTCGTCGGATAACGCGGTCATCGGGCCTCCCTGTCGGCGCTCAGCCCTGGAGTACCTGAATTCCCTGGGCTTGATAGGGCGCGAGCAGGTCGCCCGCGACGCTCTCATCCGTCACAAGGTAGGTGATCGCCGTGATCGGATCCACCAGATACGGACCGGCCGTGTTCAGCTTGTCGGACTCGGCGGCGGCGACTACCTCGGCCGCCTGGGCGACCATGACCCGTTTGACCTCCGCCTCGTCCGGATCGCTGACCGTAATCCCCAGCTCGATATCCAGGCTGCAGATGCCGAGGAAGCAGAGGTCCGCGCGCACCCGCTTGATCGATTCCACCGCCGGCACGCCGACCGTTGCCTGGGCCGCCTTCAGCAAGCGGCCCCCGATCATATGTACCTCGACCGAGGGGTGATTCGAGAGGGCGGCGGCGACCGGCACGCTGGTCGTGAAGACGGTCGCCTTCAGGTCCACGGGGAACCTTCGGGCAATTGCCAGTACGGTCGTGCCGCTGTCCAGGAGCAACAGTTGTCCATCGCGCGCCAGGCGCGCGGCCACCGCCGCGATGGCCCCCTTGGCTCCCGATTCGTCGAGCAGCCGTTCGGCGAAAGGGGCGGTGAGGGGGCGGAGAATGGCGCCCCCATGAACCCGTTGCAACACCCCCATGGCCGCCAGTTCGCCCAGGTCGCGGCGCACCGTATCCTCGGATACGTCGAGCCGCGCCACCAGATCGGCAACCTGGACCCGGCCCTGTTGGTGCAGCACGGTCACGATCCGTTCGTGCCGCCCTTGTTTCAACACTCTACGCATCCTTCGTCGCCGGATACCCGCACGGTCACGCATTGAATCCGCGCGATTTAGCGGGTATCCTGGTAAGCACTTGCAAGTTTAGGCCAGGGAGCCCCCCATGTCAACGTCCGCGGCCCAGGCTGACCGGGAAGTGAAGCCCACGGAGTCGATTTCAGCTCCCCAGGATCCACCGGTGGCCGCGCGCCGCGCGGTGTCCGCGGTATTCCTGATCAATGGCACGCTCGGCGCCGGTTGGGCGACCCGTATTCCCGCGATCCAGCAGCACTTGCACCTCGGCCCCCGCGCTCTTGGTCTCGCCCTCCTCGGGGCCGCGGTTGGCGCCCTGGTGGCGATGAATCTCGCCGGCTACCTGGCGGCTCGCTGGGGCAGTTCGGTGGTCACCGTCACGGCTGGGCTCCTGTTCTGTGGGTCCATGCCGCTGCTGGCCCTCGCGCCCTCACTGCCGGCCCTTGTAGGGGCCCTGGTATTCTTCGGCGCCACCGCTGGATCGATGGACGTGGCCATGAACACCCAGGGAGTGGCGGTGGAGCGCCGCTATGGGCGACCGATCCTGACCTCGTTTCATGCCTTTTTCAGTATTGGCGGCCTTATCGGAGCCTTCCTCAGTGGCGTCGCCACCGGCCACGGGGTGCAGCCCCTGCCCCAGTTCCTCGCCATGGCCGGGCTCGCGGCCTGCGCCCTCCTGGTCGCCGCGCGCTTTCTCCTTCCCGCCTTGGCCGACGCGGGGGGCAGCAAGGTGGCCTTCGCCTTCCCCACCGGAGCCTTGCTCATTCTTGGGGTGATCGGCTTCTGTTCGGTGCTGGGTGAGGGGGCAATCGCCGATTGGAGCGCCATCTACCTTCTGCATAACGTAGGCACGGGGGCGGCGCTCGCGGCAGGCGGTTACGCCGCCTTTTCTCTTCTCATGGCGGCGGGACGGTTCGCGGGCGATGGCCTGACCGTCCGCTTCGGGCCCGTGATCATGGTGCGGTTGGGGGCCTCGATGGCCGCCGCCGGCCTATCACTGGCCTTACTCATTCAGTCGACGCCGGTGGCCCTGCTCGGCTTTGGCCTGGTCGGGGCCGGCTTCTCGGCCATCTTCCCTATTGTCCTCAGCGCGGCTGGGCGGGCTCGCGGCATGGCGTCGGGCAACGCGATCGCCGCCGTGGCCACCTGCGGCTACGTGGGCTACCTGATCGGGCCGCCCACCATCGGCTTCATTGCCCAGGCCGCCAGTCTCCGCGCCGCCCTGGCCGTCGTGGTGATCCTCAGTCTGGTCGCCGCCGCCCTGGCGTCAGTGGTCCGTCCAACGGCCTCCGGCTGAGGCCGGGTGTACGGGACAGGGTCGGTGCCGCCCATTTTAGGGGCGCGGGGCTCCCGGCCCGCCCGCGTTACCAGCCACCCGCGACTCGGATGACGATCCGTGGCCGCACCAAGCGGGCCTGGAGACCCGCGCCCCAAGTTCGTGGTCGCCGCACACACCCGGACGCAGCCGTCGTCCCCTTCCAGCCGGCCTCAGCCGGAGGCCCCGCTACGTGCCGCCATACGGCAATCCTATTCCTCCACCTGATAGGTCAAGATTCGGCCCCAGGTGTCTGATGTCCCCCAGATCCCGGATCGCAACGCCTCAAGCTGCACGATCTGGCTATGGTCGACGAAGAGGTTAACCGTGGGTCCGTAATTCTTGATGTACCAACTGAAGACCGCTGGGTCGGCAGCCTCGAACATCACCTTCTCCAGCCCCAGGGCGCCAATGATGCGGGCCGCCGCGTCAGTGCGCCAGGTACGGACGTTCTCGGTGATCCCTTCCGATTCGACCATGATCATATACGCGCCGACCTCCAGGAAGCGCCGCGCCTGCCCGATCGCCCATTCCACGTCGCGGGTGCCCCCCGCTTCCAGATCCTCCACCGCGCTGGCCCCGCCCGCCCCAAACTGGATGCCGATCTCCGGTTTGGCCTTCAGCCCCGCCCGTTGTACCCGTTCGACCAGCCGCAGCCAATCATCGGTGGGAATGGTGATGAAGCCGCAAGAAATCTCGATGGTATCGAACCCGACCTCGCGGCATTCCTCGATATAGGCGTCGACCGCTCCCGCGCCCTGGGTCAGAACATGTTCCAGGAAGCCTCCAGTGGACACCAGCACGTCGTGATAGTGGGCGAGGTCGATGATCTCCTTGAGAGCCGCCTGGGGCATCAAGGTAAATGATCCGCCGGCGAACTTGAGGCTATCCACGTACGCACCCATGGTTTCTAGAACATCCGCCAGGTAGCGCCGTCCCATGGGGGAGTAGTAGGGGCCGCGAATCTCGGTAATCCCCTGGGAGCGCGGCTTGGCCATCCGCTCGTTGGTCTTAAGGAACGCGAATGCACGATCGTTCATTCTCCCCCATCCTTTCTTTCCTGGTCCTCCTGTCCGCGTTTCTCGTGCGCGTAGGTCGCGTTGAACGGCTCGCCGGCCGCTTCGAGCGCCTGCTCTTCCAGCGACCCCAGGATCGCGGTCAGATCGCGGACCGCGATGGTGTCCAGCGCGGCAACGGCCTCGATCAGGGCCTGGCGTGTCCCTCGGTCGGCGTAGGGTGCGGCGAGGCGCTCGAACTTGGCCGCCGCTATCTCCCAGCGCATCGGACGGGTGACGAAGCCCTCATAGTCCATCTGCTCGCGGCGCCACACTTGCCCATCGGTCAGTTGAATGGCCAGGCGGCAGGGCATTTCCTGGGGAAATCGGCGGCTCGAATCCGGGTCCGGCCGCACCGTGACCCGGCGCAGCAAGGCTTGTACGTCCTCACGGACGATGCGCTCCGGGCGGAATTGCGCGGGGCCTATATCCCCATCGAGGAGCGCGACCGCCAGTAGATAGGGCAGGCTATGATCCGCCTCCTCCTTGGTGTGGACCAGATCCTTGTCCCCCTCCTCGCCCCCACCGATGATGTTGTAGGCCACGTCGAAGGTTTCCAGCTCGATCCGCTGAATCTCCCCAGCTTGAATGTGGTGAGCCTGCCGGAGTTCGAGGATCGCTTCCAGCGCGGACTGCGAGTGAATTTCCGCGTTGTAGCGCTTCAGGATCGTCCGCCGCACGATCTCCAGATCCTCACGCTCCCACTCGATGGTAAACGGCCCGGCGATCGCCTCCTTAAACCCTTTATTTCCCTCGAATACCTCCAGCGGCCCCGTGATCCCCTGCCGCGCCAGAAATGCCGCCTGCGTGGCGCCGTACACGGAATTGGGTGAGGCCAGGCCCTTCCAGTGCGAGAGCCGGCCCGTGCGGGTCACCCGGAGCGCGTTGTAGGCCGTACCGGCAATGGCGATCGCGTTGGCGGCGCGGGTTTGGTCCAGGTCCAACCCCTTGGCGACTCCCGCCGCCACGGCGTAGGCGCCCTGAGTGGTGTGATCGAATCCCCTGGCCCGCACCGGCGCCGCCTCGGAGAGCCGGCATTGCACCTGATAGGCGACCGCCAGGGCGGTGAGCAGATCCGCACCACTGCCGCCCACGTACTCACAGACCGTCAGCACGGCCCCCAGTGAATCGCTGGGATGGCAGGTTTCGCCTGGAGCCAGGAAGCTGTCATTGTAGTCCAGGTAGCGGACCAGCGCCGCGTTGTAGAAGGCGGCCCGGTCGGGCGCGGTCTTCGCGCCGCCGATCATGGTTGCCAGGGGATGGCCGCCGAACTCGCCGATCTGGGCCCTCAACATGGCAATCGGCGGCGCCCCCAGCGCCCCGATCGCGCAGCCCAGGGAGTCCAGGACGCGGATCTTCAACTCGCGCCGGGCCTCGGACGAGAGATCGTCGAAGGTGGCCTGTACCACGAAGGCGGCTAGCCGCTCAACCTCGGTCATCGAAGTGTACCCGCGTTCCCTTTGCTCTTTGGAGAGCGCCAAGATTCAGTACGTGCGCTCCTG
>JANWHO010000149.1 GCA_025450375.1 Chloroflexota bacterium | reverse complement strand
TGTGCAAGGAGATGAAGTCACTCCGGGCCAGCAGATCATCAAGGGGAACCAGATCTATCCCATGGCGGGCCACGAAATCGGGATCGGGCCGCGGTTCGTGGGCCAGGATCCGCATGTCGAAGCCGCGTGCTCGTTGGGCCGTCAATTGGCCGATCCGCCCCAGACCGACGAGCCCGAGCGTTTTCCCGGTCACGTCCAGGCCGTAGAATTGCCGCCACTCACCGCGCCGGATCGCCCGGTCATCCTGGCCGATATGATGGGCCAGATTGAGAATGAGGCCCACGGTGTGATCGGCCACCGCCCATTCCAGGGTGCCGGGCGTGGTGGTGATGCAGACGCCCTGGCGGGTAGCCGCCTCGATGTCTATCGAATCAAAGCCGACTCCCAACCGAGCGACCACGCAGAGGTCGGGGAGGGCGGCGAACACCTCGTCGGTGTAGTGGTGGCCGGCGGCCAGCACCGCGAAACAGCCTTGAAGCCGCTGAATCAACTCGGCGACGGGACTGTCGCGGGGAAATGATTGGAAGCGCAACTCCAGGCCGGCATCCTCCAGGAGGCCGATCCCGCCGCCCTCTCCGGGCCGCGCCAGGCTATCGGTGACCAATACGGTGGGCATGACTGCTCCTTGGCGTATTTCCTCAATTCCATCACGTTCGCGATTTCACGATATGCCGTAGAGTACCGAGAACGAGTATAGCAGCCAAAAGGACGAAAACAGGGCGGCGGCGCGTCTTTACCCCGCCCTTCGGGCTATGGTATGATGCCACTGACTGATGTGCTATCTCAATAGATGGGACGACGACAGTGTCGGTTGCGGGCGATACGCGGGATGTACCCAGTGGAACCCTTGAGCGCGGCCTTGCCATTTTGGAGTTTTTCGCGGCGCGCGGCGAGGCGCCGGCCCCCGCTGTCGCCGATGCCCTGGGGGTGAGCCGGAGCGCCACCTATCGTATCCTTGATACGCTCCGGGACAAAGGCTTCCTGGAGTTGAACCCGGTCAGCCAACGACTCCGGCTGGGGATCAAGGTCGTGGAGCTTGGCATGGCGGCGCTGGTTGGGGTCGATGTAAGCCGGTTAGCGCCCCCGTATCTTCGGCGCCTCGCGGAGCTTACCGCGGAGACGGCGCTGCTTGCCGTGATGGATAGTGACTCCATGGTCTACCTCCATCAGGAATTAGGGCCGCGGGCCGTCAAGTTGACCGGGACACCCGGTAGCCGGCACCCTCTGCATTGCACCTCGCTGGGGAAGGCTTTCATGTCGGCGATCCCCGACGATGAGCGCCACGCGCTGATCGACCGCCTTGATTTGCGTCGATTTACCGACACCACGATTACCGATCGAGCGGTGCTCGATGCCGAACTGATCCGAACCCGAGAACGCGGCTACGCCATTGACAATGCCGAGGGCGAAGAAGGGGTTGCCTGTTTCGGCGCTCCTGTCTTCGATCATCGTGGCGTGCCGGTCGCGGCAATCAGCGTATCCGGTCCCGCCGAGCGTATTACCCCGAACGGGGAGCGGATCGGCAAGCTCGTGGCAGGCACGGCGGCGGATCTCTCACGCCGTCTTGGCTACAGCATCGTCACAGGAAGCGACAAGGGAGCAATGCCAGCCTGAATCGCTTGTCGCGGCCATTTTTCCCGGACGGCGTCCGCGGGCCGGGTACATGAAGGAAGGAGCCATGGATCATGGAGCACCGCGAACTGGGTGAACGTGGGCCGGAGATCTCGATTCTCGGGTGCGGCACCTGGGCCATGGGGAGCGGCACCTGGCCCAATAGCTGGGGTCCGCATGACGACCAGGAATCCATCGACGCGATTCACGCCGTGTTGGACAGCGAGATCACCTGGATTGATACCGCGCCCGCCTACGGGATGGGCCACGCCGAGGAGATCGTGGGCCGGGCGCTGGGGGCCAGGCGCAAGGATGTGTTCCTCGCGACCAAATTCGGCCTGCTCTGGGATGCACAGGGCAATACTACCACCCATGGCGTCTACGACAAGATCATGAAGGAAGCCGAGGATAGCCTTCGGCGGCTGAACACGGACTACATTGACCTCTACCAGCATCACTGGCCCGACATCGACGACCACGCGCCGGTGGAGGAGACCATCCGGGCCCAGGAAGATCTGGTCAAGGCCGGCAAGGTACGGTATATCGGGGTGTCGAACTACCAACTGCCTCTGCTCAGGCAGGCTATTGCCGCCGGTCATCTGACCTCGATGCAACCACGGTACAACATCCTGGACCGCTCGGCGGAAGCGGAGATCCTGCCATTCTGCCGCGAGCATGGAATCGGGGTGGTGGTCTATAGTCCCCTCGAGCACGGTTTGCTCACCGGCACCATTACCGCGTCGACCACCCTGAGCGACACCGATTGGCGGTCCCGCGATTTTCGCTTCAAGGGTGAAGGTCTGCGGCGCAACCTGGCCGTCGTGAATCGGCTGCGCCCGATCGCCGCTCGCCTACATTGCACCATGGCCGAACTTTCCCTGGCCTGGGTGCTGGCGAACCCCGTGATCGCGGCGGCTATTGTCGGAGTGGAACGGAAGGAGGACATCAATCGGTCACTACCGGCGGCGTCTCTGAAGCTTGACCCCGCTACCCTTGCCGAAATCGACGCGGCCTCGGCGATCCGCCTTGTCTCATAGGAACCGCCAAGCCCTTGTGGACCGAGATGGGAATGACCAAGCTCGGCCACTGGGAGCGTGATGCCGGCCTGGGTGGCCCTCCGGTTCCGGGCGCCGGGTCATCAAAGGTTCACTCTTGGTGCGTTAGCATGTGAATACCTCGGGAAAGCATCGGGAATATCCTCAGGTGCTTCGTAGTTAGTTTACAGACTGAATGAAACCGTAGTACAGTAGGTGCAGCAAAAGGCAGGGCCGTGTAACGGCACGGGAAGGAGGTGTTGGTACTCCCATCTGGTCGCACTAGTCTCGTAATTCGTCCCTATCTCTTCTCATGGCGATGACGCTGTATGGGCCGGCGTGAATCAGCCGGCAAGGTAAGGAGAGCACCCGTGGCCGACGAGAGAATCCAGGATCAACTGGCGCAGGCGGAGCACGTGAGCATCGAGGTCAGCCGGCGCAAAGCGCTGGGTCTGGCAGCCAAGCTCGGCATCGGCGGAGCCGTGGTGGCCGCTGGTCTGGGCAGCGAGTTTGGGGGCGACTTGCCAGCGGCCCTGGCCGCGTCGGGCTTACCCACGAAGAAATATAAGTTCGTCTTCGTCAATCACGTGACCACCAACCCCTTCTTCACTCCCACCCAATACGGCATCCAGGATGCTTGCGCCTGGATGGGTTGCAACTATCAGTGGACAGGCTCGCAGAACAGCGTTGTCTCCGAGATGGTAAGCGCCATGCAGACCGCCATCGCGGCCAAAGCCGACGGGATCGCCGTATGCCTGGTAGACGCCAAGGCATTTAACAAGCCGACCCAGGATGCGCTCAGCGTAGGCATCCCCGTCATCGGCTACAATGCCGATACCCCCGGGAATGCGCGTCTCTCCTATGTAGGCCAGAGCCTGTACCAGTCCGGCTATAACATTGCCAACAAATGGCTGAAAATGGTGAAGAAGGGCAGTCATGTGATGCTCTCGATCGCCACCCCTGGTTCCCTGAATCTACAGCCGCGCCTCGATGGCTACAAGCAGGCGATCAAGGACGCCGGCAACCCCGTCACCTATGACGTGGTTGCCTCGGGAGTGCAGCCGGAGCAAGAACTGTCGGCCATCGAGAGCTACTATCTCAGCCATAAGACAGTTGCCGGCCTTTTCGGCACCGGCGCCACCGATAGCCTGGCCTGCGGGAAGGTCTCCAAGAAGTATGGCCTGGCGGCGAAGGGCGTAATCTCCGCGGGCTATGATCTGCTGCCGGACACTCTGGCCCTGATCGCCAGCGGCGATATGACTTTCACCACCGATCAGCAGCCCTATCTACAAGGATTCCTCCCCACCCTGCAACTCTACATGTACAAGCTGTCGGGCGGCGCGGTCTCTCCCGCCAATACCGACACCAGCCTGGCCTACGTCACCAAGTCCAACGTCAACATCTATGTCGGCACCAAGAGCCGCTTCGAGGGCAGCACGACCGCCGAGCCTCGCTAAGCGGGCTTGGCGCCTGCCGGCGCGACCTGACCGGAAAGGCCCAGGTCGCGCCGGCCACCGGGCGCGGCGTCAGCGCGGATTCGCCCGGTAGTTCAAGGGATACACGGGGTCTTTGGGGTGTTGCCTGAAGATCGTGCCGATATGTATCCGGCTCCAATGGCTGAGTGGAGAAGAAGCGAAGATGGCTCAAGCAAGCACATCGGATGGTAAGCGGGGAGTTCCCGTGGTAACCACCACGGGTATGCTCGGGAGCCTGCTGATCTTTCTGTCCCGTTATCGCGAGGCCAGCATCGCGGCTGTTGCTATTCTACTCGCTGCCTATTTTCAGTTCCGTAACACGACCTTTCTCAGTAGCGCCGAGATGAGCGTGGTGTTGCGCGACACCGGCCGGATCGGGCTGATCGCCGCGGCGGAGGTGTTCGTGATGATCACGGGCGAGATCGACCTCTCCGTCGGCAGCACCTTCGCCCTGATACCCTATCTGATGATCACGATGACCAATGACTGGGGACTGCCCCTGTTCATCACCGCTTTGATCGGCATCCTGATCGGAATAGCGATCGGCTTCATCAATGGGGTGATCACGGTAAAGCTGCGTGTTCCATCGCTGATCACCACTCTGGGCACGCTGTTCCTGCTCGGCGGCATCGCTATTACCATCGCCAACAGCCAGCCCATTCAGACGCCGATGCAGGAACCATTTAACCGGATTTTCGGCGAGAATCTCTATGGACCGCTCGATTCGTTCTGGTCCTGGGTGGCGATTACCGGGTATACGCCCTTCCTCTGGGCGCTGGGGGTCGTACTGGTGCTGACGCTGGTGCTGGTGAAAACGCGCTTCGGCCTGCATACCGTCTCCACGGGCAGCAACTTGCTGGGGGCGCGCGAAATCGGGGTGCGCACGGATCAGATCAAGATCGCCAACTTTATGCTCGCGAGTGGTTTAGCGGCATTGGCTGGGATCATCAACGCCGTGCAATATGGATCGGCCGATCCAATCGCTGGCGGACCCTCTTTGACCTTGCAGGCAATCGCGGCAGCCGTTATCGGCGGCACGTCGCTCTTTGGCGGCTCCGGCACGGCGATCGGCGCGCTGATCGGGGCCTTCGTGGTGGCCTCGTTGAATAACGGCTTGGTGCTGCTCGGCGCCCAAGCCACGCAGTCCGACATGTATCTCGGGGCGGCGATCGTCGGAGCGATGATCCTCAACGTGCGTGTGAACGCCATGCGTTTGCGGAGGAGGCGCTGATGGTCGAGACAGCTCCGATCATTTTACAGGCCGAGCATATCAGCAAACGTTTTGGCGCCGTCACCGCCCTGGTTGACGTGAGTCTGTATCTGCGACGGGGTGAAGTGCTGGGTCTGGTTGGCGACAACGGCGCCGGCAAGTCCACCCTGATCAAGACTATCTGCGGCTTTCACAAGCCCGACAGCGGCACGCTCACCTTTCAGGGCAGACCCTTGAATCTCAACTCCCCTATCGAGGCGCGCGCCCTGGGCATCCAGACTGTCTATCAGGATCTGGCCCTGGTCAACGACCTGACCGTCTACCACAATATGTTCCTGGGACGCGAGGTGCGCAAACGGGTGCTGGGCCTGCCGCTGCTGGATAATCAGGATATGCGCCGGCAGACCCAGTCCTACCTGGAGACCCTGGGCATCCGCATCCCCAGCGTGGACAGCACCGTGGCCATGCTCTCCGGCGGACAACGCCAGTCTATCGCGGTAGCGCGTTCCATCTATTCCAACCCCACATTGCTGATTATGGACGAGCCGTTGGCCGCCCTGGGGGTGCGAGAGGGCCGCCATGTGCTTAACCTGGTACAAGAACTCAAACGGCGTGGCGATGTCTCAATTATCATCATCGCTCACAACTACGCCCAGATCTTCGAGATCTCCGACCGGATCAATTTCCTGAGCGGTGGGACAATCACCTACGATAAGCCGACCAAGGACACCACGGTGACCGAGTTGATCGATCTAGTGACCTCCGGCTATAAGCTGGACCAACCGGCGACCGCGGAGAGATCGCTGTGAGGGCCCGCATCACTCAAGCTGGAAGGGCGGCCGGCCCCACGGGGCCTTGCCGTTGATGGCCGCCCGCCGTCACGGGCAGGGGACCACCACGGGAGCGGAGTGGGCGCTCAAGACCGGCCAGAGGGCCGACCTGTCCAGCTTGGCGAACAGCCGCGGGCACGTTGACATGCTCCCCTCTAGTGTGCTATGAACTAGCGAAGACTGAGGGTTTACTCTTCCTCCGGAGGTCAAATAAGTTCCGAATCCCGTACGGCGCTCCCTCGCCGTGTTCAGTCTCGCGTCGGCGGAGGGCCATACGATTCCCTGTATGGGGAAAGGTGGTTGGCTGTGGAAAACGACACGCTGGATCAGACACCGGAGTTTGGCCAGAAGGAGTTAGAGGTTAGCCGGCGAACCGCGCTGCGAACCGCCGCCAAACTGGGACTCGGCAGCGCGGCTATGTTGACCGCGCTCAAGGCTGGCCACATGGAGGACGCACTGGCGGCCGGGCGCAGCGAGGACTTGCCGAAAAAGGGCTTTCATTTTGTCTTCGTCAACCACGTCACGACCAATGCATTCTTCACCCCCTGCCAGTCCGGCGCCGCCGATGCCTGCAAACTGCTGGGATGCACCTTCCAGTGGACAGGCTCGGCGAACTCGATCGTTTCCGAGATGACCAAGGCCATGCAGGTGGCTATTGCCGGTAAGGCGGACGGCATCGCCGTCTGCATTATCGACAAGAAGGCCTTCGACGCACCGACCAATGCCGCCTTCGCCGCTGGCATTCCGGTGATCGCCTACAACGCTGACGGCTCGCCGACAAACACGCGCCTTGCCTACATTGGCCAGGATCTCCTCCTGTCCGGCGTGGGCATGGGGCAGCATATCGCCGCCCTGGTCGGCAGCGGCAAAGTTGCTCTCTTTATCGCCACCCCGGGCTCGCTGAACATCCAGCCACGTATCGACGGCGCGCGCTCCGTGCTCGCCAAGACCTCGGGCATCAGCTTGTACCCCGATATTGCCACCGGCCCGCTCCAGCCGGCGGAAGCTACCGCTGTTGAGGCATGGTGGACGGGTCACCAGGACGTCAAGGGGATGTTCGCGGTCGACCAGGGGACCACACAGGGCATCGTTCAGACCATAGTAAAGCACGGTCTGCGGGCCAAGGGCGTAAAGTGCGGTGGATACGACCTGCCGCCGGCACTCGTCCAAGCCGTCAATAACGGAACGTGCGACTTCACGATCGATCAGCAGCCATACCTACAGGGCTTCTATCCCGTGATCCAGCTCTACCTCTATAAGCTTTCCGGTGGATTGGTCGGCGCCGAGAATATGAACACCGGGATCAAGTTCGTGACCAAGGCGAGCGTTGGCCAGTACCTGAAGCCGAACGTATTCCAGGGTTCCTCAACCTCGGTCTACGCAATCTAGTCCGCGGCGCACGTTGTAGCGTCTTTTCCGAGGCGGGGCCGGGTCTTGCACCCGCTGCCCCGCCTCGGTCATAATTCGCGCATTACCTTTATGAGGGACAAAGGTGGTCACGAACGAAGGAACATCGACAGCGGGGTTGCCCCGATCCGCGTCGGGGGTGATCGGCGGCCTCGGCAGGATTTTACTGCGCCTCCCCGAGGCGAGCATCGCCGTGGTGGCGATCGTCGTTTCCCTGATCTTTGAGGTGCTGAACCAGAACTATTTCAACGGTTTGCAGTCGGTACTGGCGTCAAGCACCGCGCTGTATGGCCTCGTCGCCATCGGCGAGGCCATGCTGATGATTACCGGCGAGATCGATCTTTCCGCTGCCAAGGTCTATTCGACCACCCCTTTCATTGTCTACTACCTCACGACAGGGGCCAATCTGCCATACGGCCTCGCCATTGTCCTGGCGCTCGTCTGCGCCGCGCTAATCGGCATGGTCAATGGCATGATCACGGTGCTGTTCGGCGTGCCGTCCTTGATCGCGACCCTGGGCATGCTGTTTTTCCTGGATGGCGTCACCCTGTCCGTGTCCCACAGCGAGCCCGTAATCACGCCATTGGCGGAGCCGTTCAACACCTTCCTGGGTCGTGGCCAACAGCAGCCGATTGGCGGTCCTTCACAGTACGCGGCCTTTATCTGGCTTGTGCTGTTCGTGGTCATCCTGACCATCGTGTTGAAGCGCACGCGCTTTGGCACCTACACCATCTCGGTCGGCAGCAACCTGCTGGCGGCGCGGGAGATCGGCATTCGCACGAACCGCGTCAAGATCGCGAATTTTATGATCATGGGCTTTCTCGCCGGCTTTAACGGCATTAGCGAGTCCATTATCAGCGGATCCACCGATCCATCCGCCGGCGATAACACGCTGACGCTCTATGGCATCGCCGCGGCGGTGATTGGCGGCACCTCGTTATTTGGCGGCACCGGCACCGTGGTTGGCGCGCTGATCGGCGCCTACGTCATCGCCGCCCTTCTCGCCGGCCTCCCGCTGATCGGCGCCCAGGCGACAGAGTCGAATATCATCCTGGGCATCGCCATCGTGGCCGCGATTCTGCTGAACATCTTGATCAACAAGCTGCGCAACCAGAGGAGAGCATGACGGTGTCGAGCGTGCCGGATCCGTTCAACATGGCTGGGCTGAGCAACGCCCCGATCCTGCTGCGTACGGAGCGCATCAGGAAGAGCTTCGGCGCGGTGACGGCGCTCAAGAACGTGAGCATTCAGCTGCACAAGGGCGAGGTTCTGGCGCTGGTCGGTGATAACGGCGCCGGCAAGTCCACCTTTATCAAGATCCTATGCGGCTTCCATCCGCCGGATGGTGGCACGATCGAGTGGGAAGGTAAGCCCATTCACTTCAAATCGCCACTCGATGCGCTCCACCACGGCATTGAGACCGTCTATCAGGATCTGGCCCTCGTGAACGACCTGACCGTCTACCAGAACATGTTTCTGGGCCGCGAGAAGATCATTCGCCTGGGGGGGATCGTTCCGCTTACTGATAATCGCGCCATGAGGCGGCAGACGCGGGAGCACCTGAACCGGCTCGGCATCAACCTGCCCTCGGTCTCCAGCCTCGTGCGCCAACTGTCGGGCGGCCAACGCCAGTCGATCGCCGTGGCGCGCTCCATGCAAACCTCGCCCAAGCTGCTGATCATGGACGAGCCGCTGGCCGCGCTGGGCGTGCGCGAAGGCGGGTTGGTCCTGGACCTGATTCAGAACCTACGACGCCAGCGCGAGACCTCGATTATTCTGATCGTCCACAACTACAACCAGATTTTCGAGGTGTGCGACCGCATTAACTTCCTGCACTCAGGAGAGATCGTGCTCGACCGGTCCACGACCGACACTACCGAGGAGGAGCTTATCCGTATCGTCAAGTCGGGCCTGGGCCGTTCCGCCGTGTCGGAGGCGGTCGCCAGCACCACGATCTAACGTGGCGCCGGCCCCGTATCCTGGCGAGAATATGAGCGCCAGGTAGCCGGACGCGAAGGTTTTCGCATACTACGGGTACGCCAACGGACGTCTGCCGGCGTCCTCAGGGTAGGCCGGCGGCGGCCCAGACCTGGGCCAGGCTCGTGCCCGCCGCCCGCACCCGATCGCCCGGCTCCATGGCTAACACGGCCTCACTGAAAGGCTCAACCGCGACTGGACCATTGAAGCCGGTTTCGGCCACCGCCCGGAGGAAACCGGCAATGTCGATCATGCCCGTCGCGCCTGGGAGATCGCGCTCCAGATCCATCTGCTCGTCGATCGATCTGCCCCCTACCGCGTCATTCACATGCACGTAGACAATGTCGGCGGCGGTCAGCCGCTGAATATCGGCCAGGGTTGCATGGGAGGTGTACCAGTGGAAGGCGTCGAGCAGCAGTCCAACATTGCCGGTTCCTAACTGGGCTC
>JANWHO010000148.1 GCA_025450375.1 Chloroflexota bacterium | reverse complement strand
TCAGTTCGCGTTCGGCACCGCGCTGGTCACCGAGCCGCTGGCCACCAGGTCGGCCATCAGGGTTGTTGATTCCTCGGCTCGATGGCAGGCCACGAGGTGGTTGGGGACCACGTTGCGGAACTCGGGCTCCTCCGTGACGCAGCGCTCGTAGGCGATCGGGCAACGGGTGCGGAAGCGGCAGCCGCTGGGCGGATTGATTGGGCTGGGCACGTCGCCTTGCAGCACGATGCGCTTACTTCGCACCAGCGGGTCGGGGTTGGGAATGGCGGAAAGCAACGCCTTGGTGTAGGGATGGAGGGGATTGGCGTAGAGTTCCTCGCTGTCGGCCAGTTCCGCCATCTTGCCCAGGTACATGACCGCCACCCGGTCGGAAAGATACTCCACCACCGAGAGATCGTGGGCGATAAACAAATAGGTGAGGCCAAACTCTTGCTGCAAGTCCTCCAGCAAGTTCAGCACCTGACTCTGTACGCTGACATCCAGGGCGCTGACCGGCTCGTCGCAGACGATGAACTTGGGACGGAGGGCCAGGGCGCGGGCCACCCCGATCCGCTGGCGCTGGCCACCGGAGAACTCGTGCGGATAGCGGCGCACGTACTCCTTGCGGAGGCCAACCACACTGAGGAAATACTGGACCGTCTTTTCGCGTTCCTTCCGGTCTCTCATCCCGTGAACCCGGAGGCCCTCGCCGATGATGTCACCGACCGGCATACGGGGATTCAAGGATGAGTAGGGATCCTGGAAGATAATCTGCATGTCGCGACGGCGCGCCTTCATCTGCGAGGGATTGAGGGCCAGCACGTTCTGTCCCTCGAAGTCAATTTCGCCGCTGGTCGCCTTTTGCAGGCGCAAAATCGTGCGTCCGGTGGTGGTCTTGCCGCAGCCGCTTTCCCCCACCAGGCCGAAGGTTTCGCCCTGTTTGATGTCGAAGCTTACCCCATCAACCGCCTTGACCTCACCGACTTTTCGGCGGAGAACTCCGCCCAGGATAGGAAAGTAGGTGCGCAGATCGCGGACGCTGAGCAACACCTTATCACTGGCGCCCTGGGGGCGCGTCGTCTCTCGTTCGCTTATCTGCTGCATTCCCTTACAATCTCCCTCGACAAATGATCTCTAAGACTTAATACAACCAGCACTTGGCCTTTACGCCCCCTTCAAGGGTCTTGAGCGGCGGCTCTTGCTCGTGGCATATCCCCATTACGTGGGGGCAGCGCGGCGCGAAGGTACACCCTTTGGGGAGATTGAGCGGGCTGGGCACTGTTCCGGGGATCACGTTCAGGCGGGTATTCTTCTGTCCCAGGCTGGGAATGGAATTGAGGAGGCCAACCGTATAGGGATGCTTGGGGCTCCTGAGCACGCTCACCACGTCGCCCTGCTCCACGACCTTGCCAGTATACATAACAATTACTTCATCGGCCATTTCCGCCACCACGCCAATATCGTGGGTGATTAGCAGCACGGCGGTATTGACCTTGGTCCTCAGATCCTTGATCAATTCGAGGATCTGGGCTTGAATAGTCACGTCAAGCGCGGTGGTCGGCTCGTCGGCGATCAGCAGGCTGGGCTGGAGGGCCAGGGCCATGGCGATCATCACACGCTGGCGCATACCGCCGCTCATGTTGTGCGGATAGTCGTGGACCCTGCGGTCGGGAGAGGGAATCCCTACCATACGGAACAGCTCCACCACGCGGTTCTCGGCCTCCTTCTTGGAGACCTTCCGGTGGACGCGGATCGCCTCGCCCACTTGGTTCCCGACCGTGAACACCGGGTTGAGGCTGGTCATCGGCTCCTGGAAGATCATGGAGATTTTGTTGCCGCGGATATGGCGCATCTGCTCCTCGGACAACTTCACCAGATCCTTGCCGTCGAAGCGGATCGCGCCGCCCGCGATCCAGCCGGGGAGATCGACCAGGCGCATGATCGAGAGACTGGTTACGCTCTTGCCGCAGCCAGACTCGCCGACCACGCCAAGGGTCTTCCCGGGCGCGATCGCCATATCCACGCCGTCCACGGCCTTGACGATCCCATCCATGGTCTTGAAATAGGTTTTGAGGTCGGTCACCTCAAGCAAGTTACCGGAGACATTCCCGGTAGGGGCGCTAAAACCGCGTTCGCGGGGATCGACGGAAACACTCATGTGGTGGAACTCCTTCGTACCGGATGGCAAGGGTCAAGCGGACATAATTTGACACCAGGGTACTCACTTTCGGGCGTGCCGTCCAGAAGCAAGAAAAGGAGCGAGCGAATGTATTCGCTCGCTCCTTCTTTCGTCATATCCGACTCTACTTCGAGCGCACGTCAAGGGCATCGCTCAGCCCGTCGCCGATGAAGTTGATCGCCACGATAGTGAGGGTGAGGAAGATACCGGGGAAGACCGTCACCCACCAGACCCGGAACTGCTCCTGTTGGGCGAAGGCCAGGGCAGTGCCCCAACTGCTGTCCGGATAGGTGAGCCCGTAGCCCAGGAAGTCGATCGCCGCTTCAAAGGAAATGATCCCGGCGATCCCCAGAGTGAGCGCGACCAGCACCGGGCGAAGCGCATTGGGCATGATATGGCGGAAGATGATCCGCGCATTGGAAACTCCGACCGCGCGCGCGGCCTCGGTAAACTCCATGGCGCGCAAGCTGAGGAACGACCCGCGGACCAGGCGGGCAATATAGGCCCATCCCAATACGGTGAAGACGATGATCACCAGAATCACCGTGGTATTGCCGTGGCCGAACACCGCCGCGCTGACCAGGAGGATGGGTAACGCTGGAAGAGTGAGGAAAACATCGACCACGCGCATCAGGACCGAATCCACCCATCCACCGTAATAGCCCGCGATCCCCCCCACGATCAACCCGATCAGGGTCGCCGTAAGCGCGGAGGAAAACGATATCAGCAGGGTGTAGCGCGCCCCCCAGATGATCAACGAACTTGTGCTGCGCCCGAGATTGTCGGCGCCGAACAAGTAACGCAGTCCGTGGGATAGAGTAGGCGCCTTGTCGGCGGCCCCAAAGATGTCGTTGCTATAGGGGTCGTAGATGTTTTCCGGCGCGATCCAGGGGGCGAAAATGGCCATTAGAATCATGAAGAGGAGGACACCGATCCCGAGCATCCCCAGGCGGTGACGACGCAGTCGGATCCAGGCCAGATGCAGTTGGGTCAACTGCTTGGTCGCCATGGTCTCCAGATCCGAGTTGAAGGGCGAGGTTCGTAGACCCCCGCTTCCCCCAGCGTGTAGTTCGGATTCTTGCAAGGCCGTCGTCCCCTGATCCTCTATCGGCGGATATTTTGTGGCCATCTTAGTCGTACCTTATTCGTGGATCAACCCAGGCGTATACCAGATCCCCGGCCAGATTACCAACCAACACCCCTACGGCCGAGAGCATGAGCAGGGCCTGGAGGGTAGGATAGTCACTATTGCTCAGCGCGTTCGAGAAGAGCTGGCCCATCCCTGGCCAGGCAAAAATAGTCTCGGTGATAATCGCGCCCCCAATCAGTTGGGGCAGCGCCAGGGCAATGTTGGTGATGATCGGCATCAAGGCATTCCGCAGGGCGTGCTTCAGGACGACTGTGCGCCGGCTGAGGCCCTTGGCGCGGGCGGTTCGAATGTAATCCTGGTTGATCACTTCCAACATGCTGGCCCGCATGAACCGGCTGTCGCCGGCGATAGTCAGGATAGCCAGGACGCTGGCGGGCAAAATGAGCGAGGTACCGAAATCGGTGAACGCATGCCAGGGATGATGAGCGACGTAGGCCCAATAGCCGGCGCCGTTGAAAGCGGGAATGTTTGACACATCTTGCACGATCTTGCCGGACGGCAGCCAGCCAAGTTGCACCGCGAAGAAGGTAATAAACACCGCCGCCAGCCAGAATGAGGGCATCGAGATCCCAACATAGCTGAGGATGGTAAAGAAGGAATCAAAGAACGAGTAGCGGCGCAACGCGGCAAAAATACCGAGCGGCAAACCGATCAGTTCGGCGACAAAATAAGAGATACCGGTCAGGAGCAAGGTGGCCGGAGCCCGGTTGAGGATTGTATCGAGAACGGGCGTCCCGTCGTTGCCGATCCCAAGGTCCAGGTGCAGGGTCGCGGTGAGCCATCCCCAATACTGTTGGGGTACCGATTCATTCAAGTGATAGCGAACCGCGCAGGCCTGGTATTTATGGAAGGCAGCCTGACCGGCACCGGCCTGTTGCAAGGCAGCGCACGGCCCCCCTGGGGTTTCGTGCAGGAGGAAGAAAAACACGATTGAGAGGCCCCAGAGGATGAGCGCCGATTGCAGCAGCCGGCGGGTGATAAAGGTCAGCATGTACCGTGGCCCTTTCCGGGGCGACTACCCGTGCTGGGGAGGCCATCCTCCACGGGGCATAACGTCAATCGACTGACAATTCTACCGATCACCATTATCGTGAGTGTAACATTCGCCAGTTACGCCGGTCGTGCCACGGACCCCTCGCCCGTGGCGAGCGAGGGGCCCGGAATAACGGACCAGCCAGGGTGGGGGAAGACCATGCCCCCGGCTGACCCTCCGCGGGATGCTAGCTCAAGAGCGGCTTCTGCGAATTGGTGGGATCGTAGAACCACTGATAGGCGTTCCACCACGGACCACTCTGGGTAAAATTCGGCTTCGCGTTTCCAACCGTGCCCTTGTAGAGAGTGATTTGTGGGGTGGTGAACAAGGAGATGTTGTACATCTTTTGCCAGAAGTACTTTTGCACCTCATTGTAAATCGAGTGGCGCTTTGCGTTGTCCAGAGTGCTGCGTCCGGCGGTAAACAGGGCGGTGAGATGCGGATCGTTGAGGTTGTCAACGTTCGCGCCCGTGGGGTTGCTCGCGCTCGTGATCTGGCTGGGGATGGAGCTTAGCGATCCCTCGTCTGGGTCGGGGTTGGTCCCATAGCCATGGAGGGAGATCTGGAAGGTGTGGTGATCCTGAATGCCGCCATCGTTCCAGGAACTGAAGAGGCCGTTCGGGCCGCTGGCATTGGCATAGCGGATCTTGATCCCGATCCCGACCTGATTGAAGAAGCGCTGGAAAATCTGGGAGCCCTTGATGCGCGACGTTTTCTTGGTGGTAACGAAATCCAGGGTAAGGTGGTTACCCCCCGTCCCCAGGGTGGTGGCATAGCCCGCGGCCTGCAGCAACGCACGGGCCTTGGCCGGATTGTAGTCGTTCTGGGGCAACTGGCTGTTGATTGACCAGGGAGATGAGGCGGGAATCATCGAGGCGAGTTCCACCGTCTTTAGGTCGTAGCCAGGGAACAGAGCCTGGATGTACTGGTCCTTATTGATCGCGTAGTCCAGCGCTTGCCGCACGCGGACATCGGCCAGCGGATTGGGCTTGCCGTTGAAGGTGGGGCCGACCATGAGATCCAGGATCTCATACACCAGGCCCGGCTGAACCACGACCTGGTATTTGGTCGACTTCAAGTCCGAGATATTATCCGGATCGAAGTCCGTGGCGGAGTCGATGGTATTGTAGGTCGAGCCTGCCTTGAGATCCTGCACGTAGGTAGGCCCATCCTTGCTCAGCACGATTTGCTGGATCACCGCCGGACGCGGATGCTTGGGATCGGCCGGTAGGGCCGTGTAATAGGTATTGGGAACCAGCACGTAGCGCTGATCGGCGCTCCAGGTTTGCAGCTTATACGGGCCGTTCCAAATGTCGCTGGGAGAGGTATAGTTGTCGCTGTCGTAGGCCGTGACGAGCTTTTGCAGGCCAGAACTCTTGTCAAGCGCGGCGGGGATCAAATCGGTTTTCTGATCAAGCAACTTGGCCCGGTTGTACGAGGTCATGTCGATCCCCGTTACCGTGGCGCCGTACTTCTTCTGATAAAACTCCCACGGAAGGGGGGAAGGAAGAAGTTGCTGCAGCGCCGAGCCCAGCACGCCATGGAGGCTCATAATCATGTCGTTGCCGCTGAAGGTGACCGAACTGAGCAGATCGGCCGGCCCACCCGCGTTGGCTGAGTTTTCCGGGGAATAACCGAGAACCCACTGGGCGATCCAGTCGGCGTGGGTGATTGGGGATCCATCCGACCACTTCTGATTTGGCTGGAGGTGATAGGTGATGGTCTCATTGCCGTTGACCACCTTCAGTCCGCCATTGCTGGTGGACGGCACATCGGTAGCCAAATCGGCATAAAAGTTGCCCTTGTAGTCAATCCCGATGGCGCCATCGGTCATCATGCTAATCAGATCCGCGTTGACCTGGAGCGAGCCGGCGGCTCCGCCGCCAAGCGCGTTCGGTACCTGATAGTCGGTGACCGATATGGTGCC
Source organism: Chloroflexota bacterium (assembly GCA_025450375.1). The sequence continues at coordinate 2,140 of JANWHO010000148.1, read as the reverse complement.
GGAGTAGTTGTCCGCCGCCGTTCGTGCGTGGGCCGTCCCGCCAACTTGTCCCATCCCGGCGGTGCCGCCAAGAATGAGGAACGCGGCGGCCGGGATGGCCAGCGATTTTCGAAGCACGGTTATTACCTTTCTCTCTGTCTTGATTCCGAATGCGGATAGATGATGCGTCACCTACATGGGTATCAAACCATATGGGTTTTGTTTGTTTTCTCCTTCAGTGCCACCTCCTTTCGCAACCATGCTTAGAACTGCCGGAGTTTGCGAAGGCCTCTCCAGGGGGAGCGGCGGTCTGATTACATGTTTACTGGGGCGGACACCGGCAGGGTGATTGGGACTCTCCTCTGCCAGTACGGTGGGCAACAACATCAAGGAAATACCCATGCAGCGAGCCAAGACGCGGCCATAGGCATGGGCGCACAGAGCCGCCGAGGGTGGACTCAGCACGATGGTCGCAACGGGCGCCGCCTGGGGAGCGGCTCCCAAGGAAGCGGTTCGCCAGGGGGCGGCTTCGCCCAGTGAGAAAGCGCCCACTAACAGGATAAGGACCAGGCATGCCGTCAGACCGATCGGCCAGAAAGTCCGCCGTTTTGGCTGTTGGTCGCTCGCGATTGCATGAACGATACGGAGACGGAGATCGGGCGGGGTCCACGAATCGCCGGAAGCGAGCCGTATGAGGCCCCTGGTCCGCCGGTGACGGCGCAATAAGGCCGCGCAGCGGGCACAGCCCGCCAGGTGAGCCTCCACGACCTCTGAATCAGCCCGTGCCGTCTGGCTATCCGCGTAGGCGGAGATCCATTCCTCCAGATCGGCGCACTGCTTACTGCCGGACCGCAACCAATTCACGATAATCCCAATACCCCCGTATTTGTTATGAGTGTTCCCGCGGCTTGATTCGGACAGATGGAATGAAAGATTACCTACACGTACGGCAAATGGGGCGCGAGCCTCGACCGGTAATCGCCAACCGGCCGCTTCCTCCTGGTACAATACGCTGCATAACCAACTGGGGAGGCTTAATGTCTAATCCGACGCTCACGCTCACCCTTCCCTCGGCTCTGTACGATGAGCTGCTACGGCGTGCCCAAGGACATCACCGGCGGGTCGAGGACGAAGCAACCTTGGCACTTTCCGCGGCACTTGAGGGAAGCATCGGACAAGTGGACGATCTGGCAGGGCTTGATGATGAATCCCTGTGGCGCGTCAGCGAGAGCCAACCCACCACCCAGGATGGTGTCCTCCTCAGTGCTCTGGTCGACAAGCGGCGGCGGCAAGGACTCACCCCTGGCGAAGAGGGGTTCATGGCTGAGCTAATCGACCGCCATGATCGTGGAATGGCGCTGCGCGCGGAGGCGATCGCTCTTTTGCATCAGCGTGGGATAGACGTAGGGGACCGAGTCGCTCGCGCATGAGCGGGCCACGCATCGGTACACGCCTTCGCGTTTAGGTATTTGCCGATGCTGGTGGCCGCTGTGGCTACTGCCTCTCCAACGAAGAGGTCACCGGTGCTCCCCTTGAGATCGAACACCTGATTCCCGCCGTGCGCGGCGGCCCGACACGCAGATCGAATCTATGGGGCGGCGTGCCGACAATGCAACGCGCTGAAAAGCGACCGGGTAGATGCCGTTGATCCGGTTACGGACCAGATGGTCAGGCTCTTTAATCCCAGACAACAGGTCTGGAAGGAACACTTCTCATGGGCCGACGCCGGCACGTGGGTAGTCGGACTCACGTCTACAGGGAGGGCAACCGTGACGGCGCTGGCCCTGAACCGCCCGCTATTGCGCAGGGCACGACAGCGCTGGATAGCCGCGGGTTGGCATAAGTGTCCGTGCTTCTCCTAGTCGATCAACTCCTCCAGGCTGGCCGCGATGGAGGCACGGCGCAGCATCTGGGTGAGCCAGGCCGCATCCGCCTGAGCAGCTTGCCCCGCCAGTGTTTCCGGTACCTCGCCGAAGCGCGTCCGCACCAGGTCGAGCAGCACCTCACGCTTGGTGGCCAGCGCACCTTCCTCGCGCCCTTTCCGCTCGCCCACCGTGCGCCCGCCCCTACGGAGCCGGTCGCCCCAGGTCATCTCCAGTTCCTTGATCGCCTCTTCACGCCCTTTCCGCTCACCCTCGGCTCGGAGCCGGTCGCCCCAGGT
>JANWHO010000147.1 GCA_025450375.1 Chloroflexota bacterium | reverse complement strand
ACCTGATCGTTCCGACTCCGGGCCGTGTGGAGCTTCCCCGCCACCTCACCCACCTGGCGGCGCAGCGCCAACTCCACCACGGTATGCACGTCCTCCAGGGCAGGATCAAGGATCAGGGTGCCGGCGTCGACCTCATCGCGGACGGCCCGCAGCCCCGCCACCAACTCCGCCGCCTCGCCGGCACTGATTATGCCCTGGCGGCCGAGCATCCGCGCATGAGCGATGCTGCCGGCGATGTCATGGCCAATTAACCGCCCGTCAATGGCCACCGAGCCAGTGAAGCGCTCGACCAAGGGGTCGGTGGGCGCGGCGAACCGCCCACCCCACTGCTTCGCGCCGTCATGCGGCACCTGAGGCGCCGCCCGCTCGCGATCCATAATCTCACTCGTAACCAGGGTACTCACAATCCAACTCCAGCCTACCAAATCCTACGTCGGACCTACTATTCTGTCAGCGACATCGGGGCGGGAGAGCCCGACCTCAACAGAGTAGATTGCTGGCCCTGCGCGATACCCTGCACGGCGGCGGCGGTGCGGATGGGCAGACCCCAGAGCTTGATAAACCCTACTGCCGCGTCGTGATTGAAGCTGTCGTCGGCCCCATAGGTGGCAAGCTGTGGATTGTAGAGCGAGAAGGGAGAGGTGCGTCCCACCACGCGGGCCGTCCCCGCGCTCAGCTTCAGGCGGACAGTCCCGGTGGCGAACTTCTGCGAGCTTGCCACGAAGGCCGCCAGATGGTTGCGGAGGGGGGAAAACCAGGCACCATTGTAGATGAGGTCGGCATACTCGGTGGCCACGATACTCTTGAACTTCGCCACGTCGCGGCTGAGGGTCAAATCCTCGATTGCCCCGTGGGCGGTATGGAGGAGGACCGCCGCCGGAGCTTCATACAATTCCCGTGATTTAATCCCGACCAGGCGGCTTTCTACCCGATCAATGCGTCCGATTCCATACTTCCCCCCCAGGGCATTCAGTGCCTCCACCAAGGCCACCCCTTCGGTTGCCGCGCCATTCAGGGAGATGGGGATACCGGCCTCGAAGCCGATTTCCACGTACTCGGGGTCTCGCGGCGCCTGTTCGGGAGCAACCGTCCAGAGGAACGCATCGGCGGGCGGCTCAATCCAGGGATCCTCCAGGATGCCCGCCTCGACGCTCCGTCCCCACAGATTTTCGTCCACGCTGTACGGGCTTTCCTTGGTGGCGAGCACCTGGATGCCGTGCTCGGCGGCATAGGCCAGCTCCTGGTCGCGGTTCATCCGCCACTCCCGCACCGGTGCGATCACCTTGAGGTTCGGATCGAGGGCCGTGGTTGCCACGTCGAAGCGCACCTGGTCGTTGCCTTTCCCAGTGCAGCCATGCGCCACCGCCGTAGCCCCTACCTTATGCGCAACATCCACCAAGAGGCTGGCCATCAGGGGGCGGGCCAGGGCGGTGGCCAGCGGGTATTCGCCTTCGTAGAGGGCACCGGCCTGCAAGGCGGGCCAGACCACGTCGGTGATAAAGGTCTGGCGGGCATCCACCACGAAGGCGTCCACCGCCCCCGTGGTGAGCGCGCGCTGGCGTATCGCCTCCAGATCCTTCACCGCGCCAACATCCACGGTGAGCGTCACCACTTCGGTGTCATAGTGTTCTTGCAGCCACTTCACGGCCACCGAGGTGTCAAGTCCCCCCGAGTAAGCCAGCACGGTCTTCATCATTCAGTCTTCTCCAGGTTTGGTCGGCGCCGGCGTCAGGCGGGTGAGGACTCCGTGCGCCGGCGGGATGCGGGTTAGGTATAGGCCAGCAAGCTCATCAGGGCCTTTTGGGCATGGAGACGATTCTCGGCCTGATCGAACACCACCGAGGTCGGACCGTCGATCACGGAGTCGGTCACTTCCTGGCCCCGATGGGCCGGGAGGCAGTGCATGAACAGGGCCCCGGCCCGCGCCCTCGCCATCAGCGCCCCGTTCACCTGGAAGCCCTTGAACGCGGCCAGACGGGCCGCGTGCTGCTCTTCCTGCCCCATGCTCACCCAGCTATCGGTATAGACGGCGTGGGCGCCGGATACCGCTTCCACGGGGTCATGCGTGAGACGGATCGACCCGCCACGCGACTGGGCTTGAGCCCGAGCGATCACCAGCGGATCGGGCGCGTAGCCCAGCGGAGTGGCAATGCGCAGATTAATCCCCATGACCGCCGCCGCGTAGACAAGTGAATGGACCACGTTATTCCCGTCGCCCACGTAGGCGAGGGTGACGCCGGACAACGGCCCCAAGCGCTCCTCCAGGGTCAGCAGATCCGCCAATACCTGGCAGGGGTGCTCATGGTCGGAGAGGGCGTTAATCACCGGAACGCTTGCATACTCGGCAAGCTCCAGCACCCGAGCGTGATCGAAGGTGCGGATGACGATCAAATCAACCCACCGCTCCAGATTCCGAGCCACATCCGCCACGGTCTCCCGCACCCCAAGATTGACCTCATCCTTGCCCAGATAGACCGCGTCGCCGCCAAGCTGCCTCACCCCCACCTGAAAGGTTGTACGAGTGCGCAGGGAAGGCTTCTCGAACAGCAGCGCGACGCTCCGCCCAAGAAGCGGCGAATCCTTCGGCGGTTCGCCGCGCCCGCGGCGTTTCAGGTAAGCGGCGAGTTGGAGAATATCCCTGAGCGTGGCGGGAGATATGCCGTCCAGGCCGGTAAAGTCACTCAGGGTCGATGTCGGCGCTATCGCTTGAGCCACCATCACTCGTCTCCCAGTCCCATCTCGGTACAGCCTTCACGTTCAAAGATCATTCCTTCGCCAGGGTAACGCCTCCAGCCCAGTCGCTCGTAAAATGACCGGGCGGTACTGGTGAGAAGGGTGAATTTCTGAACGCGCGCCAGGCGTGGGTGCCCGGTAACCGCTTCCACCAGGAGACGGCCAACCCCTTGCCGCCGGCAGTGTGGATGCACGATCACGTCACACAGGATCGCTCGGTAGACGAAATCAGTGAGGACGCGCACGCAACCCACCAACCGATCGTCCTGCCAGGCCGTGATGACCAGGTCGCTCCCGGCCACCGCGCGCTGGAGATCCAGGAGAGAACGATTCCGCGCCCATGATGTTTGCTGCTGAAGGTTCCGCAATTGATAGAGGTCGAGGGTGCTCAGGTCATCGGTGACGGACAGCACGGTCTCGGTACTGAACATGGGTGCGGCCATCGCATCCTTCCATCCGGGTTGTTCGGTTTACGTATGCATGAGTATACACATACAAGAGAACATATGCAAGACGCGGTGATTTCCATGCCAGGATACCGGCTACGATACATCTAATGTCCCCAAACAGTTGCGCGGTGGCGCCGTTGTACTACAATGGGGGGGAGGAGTACGGTATGGGGTTCTTGGATAAAGTGCGCAGTACGGTCGGCCAGGGAGTCTCACGGGTGACCTCCGAGGCCGATAAGACGTTCAGGCTTACGCGCTTGAGCAGTGAGTTGGGCGGGAAACGGCACGAGTTGGACCAGGCATTCGAGGATCTCGGGCAGGCCACCTTTAAGCTGATGGCGGAGGGGACCGTGCAACACGAGAGCCTGGCGGAGACTCGCCAGAAGATCGAGGATTTGCAGGCCCAGGTGAAAACGCTAGAGGAGGAAATGGCGGAGATACGAGTAGGGGACAAAACACCGGAGACCAAGGTGACGGCCGTGGAACGGCCATGTCCAGCCTGCGGGAAAGACGTCCCAGAAGGTATGCAATTTTGCGGGCACTGCGGCCACGCCATGTAGGCGGCCGCTAAGCTGACGGAGTGCAGTGAACGGAGAGCGATCGTGAGCAGCAATCCCGGCCAGATGAACCCTCAGGTAGACCAAGCCAGGCAAATGTTCCTCAGCCTTAGTCTCGGACGGCGAGTCGCCTTGGTGGGCGCGGTGGTGGGGCTCATTGACAGCTTTCTCCATTGGTACTCGGTGTCGATCGCTGGGTACGGCGGTGCCTCCGAGAACGGTTGGCATGGATGGGGCCTGCTCGCGGTGCTTCTCCTGATCGCCAGCGGGGTGGTCGCCATATTCCCGCTCATGGGTATCCGGACGGTACGCGGTTTGATTCCCACCCTACCCCCCGTGGTCACCGACTCCATGGTCTTGATGGGCGCCGGAGTGATCGCGGTCCTGGCGGTCATTCTCTTCATTGCCACCGAAGGCCCCAGCGGTTCCGCCGCTGGAATCAGCTACGGCCCGTCATTTGGCGCCTACATCGGCCTCATTTGCGGCATCGCGGTTGCCGCCGGTGGGTATCTGATGCGGAGCGAGCCCACCGTCTGAACCAAACCCCAGGCGGAGCCGGCAAGGAAATGGAGGGACGATGATCGATCATCGTCCCTCCATTTCCTTGCGCGCGTGGCCGTCCTAATCGGAAACCGTGGACCGCCACATCCCACGGTCAACGCGGCCGGAACCGTGGCTCCCGCGGACCCTCACTCCGCGGAGCCCTGCCCCGGTAGAGCCGCCAGTCGTTGAGCCTCTCCCATGGTCCTCCACCAGGTAGCCACTGTCGTCCGCAGCGGGAGGACTATATACATGAGCATGACCGCGGCCACCCCAAGCATGGCGACGTTGACCAGAGCGATAGTTTTGATCGCCGCTTCCCCCAGGTCGTGTTCACCATACGGCCAGAACAGGTAAAACACGTACCGCAGGTTGAGGAAGTAGGCGAACGATAGCCAGCAGTAGGGTAGCCAAAATCGGGGCCAGATCACGCAGGTCATCGCCAGCATAGGCAACGCCGGTAGGAGATGGCGCTCATGCATGCGGGTCAGAAGGATGAAGAACCCCAGGAGTACAACCGCGGCGGCGGGCAGGGCGGTGCGCGGCCACTCAACGTCGTCCAGGAGATTGGTTCGCCGCGCGGCCGCGATGCATGCGAGCGCGGCCAGCCCGGCCAGCAGTACCCACCCCGCGACCGCGCAGGGTACCCCCATTATCGTGGCGGAGTCAGAGAGCAACGCCACATGTCCCTGCACCAGAAGCCAGAGATTGAATGCGTTCAAGGTCAGGAAGGGATATTCGCCCGAAAGCGCGGTATACAAATGATGGATAAATTCTATCGGGTTCGTCCGCGGCGGGATGAAGGGGTAAAAGACAACGGCAACGGTCACCAGACCGGACACGCAGGCGGACATCACGTCCTTGTAACGACCGCGGCGCAGCAGTACCACCAAGCACAGCGGCACCAGGATCAAGGCAGTAGGCTTACACACGATGGACAAGGCAAGCGCGATCCCGAAGAGCACTGGCCGCGACTCAATGAGCAATACCAGGGCTACAACCATGAACAACGCCGGAATGCTGTCTACCTGTCCCCAACGGCTTGAATTGAAGATAATACCAGGGTTAAACGCGTAGCTTAACGCGGCCAGGTAGCCGGCGCCCGCATATCCCCAGCGCTTGCCCACCACGTAGAGGAGCACGACAGTCGCTACGTCCGCGGCCATGGCGGGCAACTTGTAGAGGAGAGCGCCGGTCGGGAGCACGGCACGGAGGAAAACGGGAGCGTGCGGCGCCCCAAACTGAATCTTGCCCAATACCCAGAGGATGTAGAGATAACCCGGTGTGTAGTCACAGCCGCTGGCCGCGTAGAACCGGCGCCAATCCCACGCGCCAAGGGCCTGGCTCCAGTTGTACCACAGGACCATGTCGCCACTCATGGCGCCCTCTCCGTGCCATATGAGAAGGCGGCAGGCAGAGGCCACTACGACCAGGCTGAGCACGGGCAGCGCGCGAGCGTTCAAAAGCCGCGTAGGCCATCGCGGCCAGGCGCCGAGGGCGAGAGTCCTGGGTCCGAGTAGCGTAACTCCCAAGGCCGGCCCTACCTTTCGCCTGT
>JANWHO010000146.1 GCA_025450375.1 Chloroflexota bacterium | reverse complement strand
GCCGCGGAGTTTATCGGGGCCCGTTACGGGGCCCTGGGGATCGCCGGCCCGGATCACTATCTCACCGATTTCATCACCACCGGGATCACCTCCGAGGAGCATGCCCGCATCGGCGCCCTGCCGCGCGGTCATGGGCTATTGGGGACGTTGATCCGCGAGGGGAAACCGCTCCGGGTGCCCGACATCAATCAGGATCCTCGGCGCGTGGGCTTCCCCCCCAATCACCCGCCCATGACCAGCCTGCTCGGGGTGCCCATTCGGGTGCATGACCGCGTGGTGGGGGATCTCTATCTCGCCGACAAGCTTGGGGAGCGCGACTTCTCCGACGAGGATCAGCATCTGGCCGAGTTGCTGGCCGCGCACGCGGGAGTGGCGATTGAGAACGCGCGGCTGTTCGCCCAGGAGGCCCAGACGCGCGAGACCCTCCAGCGGACCATGGACTCGCTGCGGGAGAGCGAGCATCGCGCGCGGGCCATTTTCGAGCAATCCTTCCAGTTCGTGGGCCTGCTCTCACCCGAGGGCATCCTGCTGGACGCCAATCAGACCGCGCTCGACTTTATCGCCGGCACACGGGCCGAGGCGGTGGGCCGGCCCTTCTGGGACACGCCGTGGTGGCGGGGGTCAGCGGAGGCACGGGACCAATTGCGGGCAGCGGTGCGCGAGGCGGCCGGCGGCCAGTTTGTCCGCTACGAGGTGGATCTGCCCAGTCTGGCTGGCCCACTGGTCACCTTTGATTTCTCACTCAGTCCCGTGGTCGACGACGCGGGCCGTGTGTCCTTCCTCATCCCGGAGGCCCGCGACATCAGCGCGATCAAGGCCCTGGCCCGCGCGCACGACGAACTGACCACTCTGCATGAGCGGGAGCGGATTGGCCGCGATTTGCATGACGGGATCATCCAGGATATCTATGCCGGCACCTTGCAGCTGGACGACATCGCCGAGGATCTTCAGGACGAGGCCACGCGCGCGCGTCTGCTTGCCGTCACCGATCACTTCTCCCGGGTCATTACGGATGTGCGTACCTATATCCAGGGCTTGCGCGTCCGCCGCCTCGAAGGCCGATTGCTGAGCGACGGTATCCGGGAATTGGTCCGGGAAGTCGCGGATCACAATGGCTTGAGCGAGAGCTTCACCGTGGAGGGAGAGCTCTATCGGCTCCCGAACGCGGTGGCCAATACCCTGCTGCAGATCGCGCGCGAGGCCCTGGCGAACGTGGTCCGCCACGCCCAGGCCACCGCCGTCGAGGCGCGCCTGACCTACGCGCCGGCCGGCGTGACCTTCCAACTGACCGACAATGGCCGTGGTTTTGACCCCGTGGCCGCGCGGGAGGATGGACACTTCGGCCTGGTCAATCTGCACCGGCGCGCGGAGGAACTGGGCGGTACCCTGACGATCACCAGCGTGCCCGGCGCCGGGACGCGGCTCATCGCCTCTCTCCCGAGCGGACGGCCCGTTTCAGCGACCGAGTGAGTACCCACGGACTGGGAGCAAGGATACCGGGGGAGGCGTGAAGCGCCAGTGGCCGAGGATGACTGGGGCACGCACAGAGCGGGAGCCTCCAGGTGGAGACCCCCGCCCCGATGCTGTCGTTAGGCGGCGTGGCCCGTGATGCCGTGATGGCCACCGAACCACCGTCCGGTCGGCTGGTGGGCCAGCAGGCGTGCCCATTCCCGGTGGAGGAAAGGCAGAGCGACGGAGTCAACGCCCAGAAGGCCGGCCGAGGCGCCCACCAGGAGGATGCTCAAGTCGGCGGTCAGCATGTACGGATTCAGCCCCGTGGCGCCCGCGAACAGGAACATCAGGTTCAAGACGACGCCCCAGAAGGCGGCGAAGCGGGTGAACAGGCCCAGAATCAGCGCCAGGCCGACCAGGGTCTCGCCAAACGCTACCAGGACGCCGAAGAAGGTGGCGTGCGGGATGAACAGATTGTTGGCGAACCAGGCGTACGGACCGAGCACCGAGGGGTTGGCGCCCGTGGTCATCGCCGGGCTGACCGCGTGCCCCAGGAACCCGCTCACCCCGGCCCCGGCATGCGCCCCCACGAACGCGGCCTGCTCGTCCCCGAACAGCTTCTGCCAGCCGGCATTGAGGAACTGGTAGCCGACCCAGATCCGGGCAACGGCCCAGAGGAACGCGCGTACCCACACGCTGGGAATAACTCGCTCGATCATGATCGTTCTCCTTTCATCTCTTGATGGGCGGTAGGCCCGCTTCCATCACGCAACTCTAGCGTAGGCGCTCTCCCACGCTGGCTGAAGAGGCTATCGGGGTCCAAAACGCCGCCAGTAGGCCCCGTGGCATAGGGCCAGATGACCCCACACCGACCGAAGACCCGATCCAGGAACACTGATTCCCACGGAATAGGGCCAGACGGCCCCATCCTCGGGAGGATCGCCTCCCGGCACCAGCCATCCGGCCCCCGGACTTAGGGTCCAATGGCCCTACCGGCTGGGATCGGAACCGTGTATGGTGAGCGTGAGGCGCCTTGCCGGTGAGAGGCGTGGCTGGAGGGCGCGCATGAAGCAGAGGGGCACGGAGGCGAGCCGCGGGCAGTTGCGGATCTTGAGCATCGTGGGGCCGCTGGCTGGGCTGGCCGTGCTCTATCCCGTGCATCTGGCGGCGGAGCGCGCCTGGTCCGCCCGTGTCTCCGATCTGCTCGTGGGAATCCTGATGCTGCTGGGCGTCGCGGCCTTCTCGACCGCTATCTTCCAGGTGATCGAAGGCCAAGATCGTCGCCTTGCCGCCCAGCGCGAGGAACTGGCTGCTCGCCATGACACGGAGCGGCGCCTCCGCGCCCACCTGGAGGCCCTCCACCAAGCGGCGCTGACCATCACCTCCGATGACGCCACGGCGGACATCCTCCAGCATCTCGTGGATCTCGCGCGTGATCTGATTGGCACGCGCTACGGCGCGCTTGGCATTCTTGGCCCCCAGGGCGCCATCGACCAGTTCTATTCCTCCGGCGTCACGCCGGAGGTCAAGGAGCGGTTGGGGCCGCTCCCCCAGGGCCATGGGTTGCTGGGCGTGACCCTGGCCAGCGGCGCGACCCTCCAAATCAGCGACATACAAGCACATCCCGACGCCGTGGGATTACCGCCCGGGCATCCCACCATGCGCGCCCTCTTGGCGGTGCCGGTCAGGCAGGGCGGCCGAATAGTGGGCAACCTCTATCTGGCGGATCGGGTGGACGGGCTGCCGTTTAGCGAGGAGGATCAGCGGTTGCTGACGCAGCTTGCCGGTCATGTGGCGACCGTCGTCCATCAGGCGAGCCTGGCCGAGGAGGTGCGGCGCCTTGCCGTCGCCGCCGAACGTGATCGCCTGCGCGTCACCTTGCGCGATAATGTCATCCAGCGCGTCTTCGCCGTCCGTCTGGCCCTGGAAGGGGCCGAGGAGGAGCTGCCCGCGGGCGCGACGGCCGCGAGTGCGGAAATCGAGCACGCCATCGACCAGCTCGGTCTGGTCATGGAGGAAGTCCGCCTTGCTATAGTTGGTTACGACGCGGTCCCGACGGCCGCGCTCAACGACAGTGAAGAACCGGGAGAACAGGGATGGCAACAATCAAGGTAATGTTGGTGGATGATCATGAAATCGTGCGCCAGGGCCTCCGATCACTCCTGGAGCGGCGGGAGCATGTGCAGGTGGTGGCCGAGGCGGGCACGGTGGCCGAGGCGGTGGAAGCCGGCATTCGCGTACGGCCGGACGTAATCGTGATGGATGTGCGGTTGCCCGACGGGACGGGCATCGAAGCGTGCCGGGAGATCCGATCCGAGTGCCCGGAGACACGGGTGCTGATGCTCACCAGCTATGCCGACGACGACGCGGTCTACGCGGCCATCGTGGCGGGGGCCGCCGGCTACCTGCTCAAGCAGACCCGTGGCCGGGAGGTGGTGAGCGCCATCGAGGCGGTCGCGCGCGGCGAGTCGCTGCTCGACCCGGCGGTCACGAGCACGGTGCTGGCCAGGATGCGGGACATGGCGGCGGGGAAGCACCATGATAAGTTGGCCGAATTGTCCGACCAGGAACGACGCATCCTGGGGTTGATTGCCGAAGGGAAGACGAACCGGGAGATCGCGGCAACCGTGTTCCTGGCCGAGAAGACGGTGAAGAACTACGTGAGCACCATCCTGAGCAAGCTGGGAATGGAGCGACGGGCCCAGGCCGCCGCGTACCTGGCGGATCAGCGGGCCCGTGGGCATGAGTAAGGTACGAGGGCGCGCAGACTGACCGCCGACCGGTACCCTCCACGGTCCGACACCGAATCCTCACGCTGAAAGCAGAATACCCCGCCTTCCGATCAGGGGTACGACAACGATTGGCGCGAAAAACAGCCACGTATGGCTTTATGGCGAGACTCGTGCCCGTTGGCTGGGCGTGGAGATCCGCGCGACATGGCGGCTCGCGCGCCCGGAGGACTGCCTGTGTGCAGGGACGACGCCCGTGAAGGTGCGGCGTGCGCCACGTGAGACCCCTCCGCGACCGGGAGCACGCTCGGGACGGGCCGACACCACGTCGTGGGCGGCTCAGCGCGCGGGATAGATGGCTTCCGGCTGGCCCCTCGTGCGGTGCATGGTCCAGAGCAGGTCGGCAAGATGGACGGGGTCGACGGTAGGCATCTCCCAGACCGGGTCGCCCGCGGCTTTGCCCTTCTCCATCTCGGCGTGGAAGGCACTGTTCTTGATCGCTGCACCGATGTAGAGCATGCCGACGTAGACGCCTTTCTCGGCTACCTCGGCGTGCAGGGCTTGCAGGTAGTTGCGCTGGGCGGCTTGTGCGGGACTGGGGCCGCTCATGTTCGGCAGGCCCTGCACGGTGCTGCCGCCCTGCGCGGTCAGGATGGCGCCGTCCCCCTGCTCGAGCATGTGCGGCAGGAACTCCCGCACGAGTGCCAGCATCGTGTAGAAGATCAGCGGCATGAAGTGCTGGGCGTGCCGTGGGGTCAGGTTGGCCGCGGAAACGAACCCGGTGTCTGGGGTGGGTGCATAGTACAAGGCGTCGAGGTTGCCGGCCTTGGCGCGAATCTGCTCGGCCAGTCGGGGCGTGGCACCGGTGTCGGATAGGTCGGCGGTGATGACGTGCGCGGTTGCCCCGGCACTGGTCAGATCCTTCGCCAGACGGTCAAGTGGCTCCTGCTGGCGGGCCACGAGGACGACGGCGTAGCCTTCTCGTGCGTAGCGGCGGGCGATGGCCTGGCCGAGGCCGGGGCCGACGCCGAACACGGCGATGGACGGGGACATGGCGAACGCTCCTTCGTTATCGTGTGACCATGCGGGTATAGTCGTGACATAGATGCGCCTCATGAGTATGCGCTATCTCTCATACCAGGACCAGTGTTTCTTGGTCATAGGTCTGCCACCACCACGTTTCAGGAGGGAGCTGAGATGCAAAAGAGCGAACGTCATCAGGCCCTCGCCGACTTTTTACGCCAGCGGCGCCCACACCTTGCCCCGAGCGAGGTGGGATTGCCACCTGGTATCCGTCGTCGCACGCCGGGGCTGTGCCGCGAGGAAGTCGCGCAACTGGCCACCATTGGCACCTCCTAATATGTCTGGTTGGAGCAGGGACGCGATGTGCATCCCTCGACGCAGGGGTTGGAAAGCCTTGCGCAAGCGCTCAGGCTCACGGTGAATGAACGGAGGTGGATAGAGTCCTTCTGTGTAGTGTAGAAGTCGAAATCGAAGACATGGGCGCCTCGATCGCTTCAACCGGGAGATAAACGACCCGGCGCGGCTTGTGGGGCCGCGTCCTCGCAGCGACTCGCTCACGCGAGCGGGTGCATCCTT
>JANWHO010000145.1 GCA_025450375.1 Chloroflexota bacterium | reverse complement strand
GCCGGGAGCGCGCGGCCATCGCTCAGGGCGAGCAGCATTCGCGCCCGTGCCGGGTCGGCGATCAACGCCGCCGCCGCCGCCACGTCCGCCTCCACCAACACCGGCTGTTCCGCGATCTGAGTGCTCATCGTACCCTCCTTGTGGTTTCCTTCAAGGGTAACACGGGCACGTTTCGTCCGCCGACGAAGGATTGGCGGCTTATGAGAGTGGTGAGCGGACCGTTCACCTGATTCACGTCTTCGTCAGGTTATGGAGTTCGTGGCGATCCATTCCCTCGATCGAAGTCGGCTCGCCTTAGCGGTCGGCAAGCCAGGCGTCTATCTCGTCCAGCGTGGCAAAGGTAATGATGCCGCCATCAGTATTACGCACATGATAGAGCGCATAGGGATCGCCCCTCAGGCGGCCCTCGGCGGGACCGATCACCCAACTCATCCCGAGGCGCTCGAGTTCAGCACCGAGGCGCAGGGCATGCAGGCGGGTCCGTTCCTCCTCGGGGCCCGTGCGTGGGCCATCAGGTTCGTGCGGATTCGGCTGGAAACTCATGGTCGTATCGTGCTTCATGGATTAAGGATACGCCGCCGCTGCTAAGGCGGCCACTTTCCGGCGCTCGCCGTGTAGAACAGAAAACGTGGCGGAGCGCGGGCTTGGGGAACACGGGTGTCCATGATCGGCCGGTTGTGCTGATGAGATGCTCAAATATAAGAGCCGGCCGATCATGGACGTGCCTCCGATAGTACGCGCGATCCCGAGTTTCGGATCAGCGCCGCCGCCGATCCGCCAGTTTTCTTTTGATCGCGGCGGCTACGCGGAGGCACCAACGACGGCGTGATTGGTTTCAAGCCGTGGGATAGAATTGAGGAGAAAGATGGTTACGGAAGGCGGCGAAGCCAGGGGAATGGGGTGACCCGTGTCGGAGTTCATCGGCGGGGTGCGCCTGAGTCGATTATTCTATGAGGAACTGATTGGACCGCTCTTACGCGGCACTTTTCCAGGTGTACCACACGCCGCGGCCCTCTTGGGACCTGGCTCGGAAGTTCTGGGTTACGATACCGCGCTCTCCACTGACCACGACTGGGGGCCACGACTGTTCCTCTTTCTCACCGAGCCCAATCATGCCGCCCACGCGGCGCGGATCGAGGCCGCGCTGCAAGACGCGCTGCCTCATACATTCTACGGCTTTCCCACTCGGTGGCGGCGATCCCACGAGGAACCCAACGCGCCGGAGGTACATCGGATCGAGATCAATACCGTCCGCGGCTTTTTTACCGCGTATCTCGGATTCGACCCGACCGGCGGCCCGCGGGTGGTGGATTGGCTGATCACGCCCGAGCAGACGCTGCTGGAACTGACGGCCGGCGCCGTGTATCACGACGGAACGGGCGAATTGACCGCGACGCGGGCCCGACTCGCCTACTTTCCTCACGATCTCTGGCTGTATCTGATGGCAGCGCAATGGCGGCGCATGGCCCAACAGGAGGCATTCATGGGCCGAGCCGGTGACATGGGTGATGAACTCGGCTCCCTGCTGATCGCCGCGAGTATCGTACGTGACCTGATGCGTCTGTGTTTCTTGATCGAGCGCCGTTACGCTCCCTACGGCAAGTGGTTCGGCACTGCTTTCGCGCGACTATCATGCGGTCCGGCGCTTGGTCCGCTCTTCGATCGGACCCTCCAGGCAGATCGGTGGCGCGAACGCGAGGCCCGGCTCGCGGAATCATATGCCGCCGTGACGACTCTGCATAACCAATTTGGCCTTACGCCGCCCGTGCAAACGACGGTGTCCCCATACTATAACCGGCCCTACCTGGTCATCCACGCCGACCGCATCGTCGACACGCTCCGCGCAGCGATCCAGGACCCGGCGGTACGGGCCCTCCCGTGGTGCGGGGCGGTCGATCAGTTGTCGGACAGCACGGACTTTCTCGGATCCGCGGGAGTTCGTGCCCACCTGCGCCCACTTTACGAGGGAAGAGAGCAGGCGATTATGCCTGACAGAGGGAAAGAGCCGGGATAATCCGGTTCAGCGTGGGCCTATCCCATGCTGGCCTTATCAATAGCGCCTCACCGGTCGTGCATGCACGGTTATCGTGCTCTACGCAAGGAGCAACGCCCTGCCCGTTCCCCTGCCACAAAGGCACTTTTCGCTTCTACCCCACGGCCATCATGCTCATGTCCAGCAGAGAACTGAAGAACGCGGCGGGCTCGGATGGATAGTGTCGGACGACCCATTCGCGGATGGCCAGCGGGAAGCCGATGTCGTGCCCGCGTTCCCGGCTGACCTCGTACTTCAGGTCGCTGACCCGCAGGTAGAGATCTCCCGCCTCGACCATGGCCTCGGGGCGCACCAGATGTTCGCTGGCCAATTGCCGGACTACCGGCCCGAAAATGTGCTGCCGCCAGTCCTCGGATGCCTCTCGCAGAGAGATAGGCTTCCCGCGTTCGTTTAAGTACCAGCGATGTTCGTGGATCTGCTGGAGAGCCTCGGCGTAGCGGGCCGGAGTACTGAAAGCAATGGTGCGGAGGCCGGTTCGCAGGCCAAAGTCGATCCGCGCCGCCTCCAGGGGGTTCCTCTCATCCGCCGGCGGACGACATTCGATGACCATCGCGTCAAGATACAACTGGCCCACCTCCAGCGCCGCCGCCACTCGATGATGCCCATCAATGACGTAGCAGGCGCCTTCGAGACGGTAGACCTCGATGGGGGGAAACTGGACCCCGTTCCGCATCGCTCCGATGATGCCCCTGAGGCGTTGGGTCATCCGCCGTCCGGGCCGAAAGCGGCCATCCAACTGGCGGTAGCGATCGACGCTGCCGATCACGCTGTCCACGGGAATTGGCTCAAGATGGGGCGGCAACATGGTCAACATGGAATCCCCTTCCTGCCCGAAGGGGAACCGGGCAACGGGCCCTCGGCCCAATCGCCGCCGCCAGGGAAAGAGTAAGAATCGTGCATCCATGGGTGTCCCGCGCTTCCTATTTTCCGGTGAGTTCGGGCGAGAGGGCTTGGTCCTCTCACTTCCCAGCCTACCAGAAGGGGAAGCACGGATCAGCACCCAATTGGGGTAAAAGCCCGATCCGTCGCATGTTTTACCGAAGCTTTACACTGGGGCTCGTACGGCGATACCTCGGGTAAGGGGCGCGGGTCTCCAGGCCCGCTCGTGCAAACAACCACCGCGCTGCCCGGATGACATTTCATCGCTGAACCAGGCGGGCCTGGAGACCCGTGCCCCTATTTTGTGCCCGCGATGTCGCGCACCACGGAGACCAGTCGATCGATCTCAGCGACGGTATTGTAGTGGACGGGCCCTACCCGCACCATCCCGCCGTGCTCCTCCAGACCCAGCCGCTCGGTAAGGGAGACCGCGTAATTGTTCCCGCTCCACACATAGATTTCCTCGTCGCCCAGCCGCGCCGCGATGGCGTCGGGGTGATGCCCGGCCAGGGTAAAGGAGACGGTCGGCACCCGCTGATGCAACCGCGCGGGATCGGTGATCCCCCAGATGCGGATACCGGGGATCCCGGCCAATCCCGCAATCAGATGCTCGCCCAACTCGCGCTCCCAGGCATGCATGGCCTCCAGGGCATGGAGGAGGCGGCCCCGCCGTCCAGTAGGGGCCGCGGGCACGCTCACCCCGGCGGCGATCGCTGCCTCACCCACGCTCTCCAGATAGGAGATCGTGCCGAGCAGCCCGGCGCAGCCCTCGAAGTTGAGGGTGCCGGTCTCGAACTTCCCAGGCGGGACGCTGCTGGACGGGCGTACCTTGTATGCCTCCAGTCGCTCAAGATGTTCCAGCTTCCCATACAGGATCCCCATGTGGGGACCGAAAAACTTATAGGAGGAGCACACGAGGAAGTCGCAGCCAATGTCCCGCACGTCAATCGGCCCGTGGGCGGCGTACTGCACGGCGTCAATATACGACAGCGCCCCCGCCTCACGGGCCAGCCTGCACACGGCCCGCACATCCACGGTCGTGCCCACCAGATTGGAGCAGTGAGTCACCGCCAGCAGTTTGGTCCGTGGGGTGATCTGGGCCGCCAGCGAATCCATGTCCAGGGTGCAATCCTCCAGATGGATATCCGCCGTCTTGATCACGATGCCTCGTTCCTCCAGGGCCCGCCAGGGGGCCACGTTCCCGTCGTGATCGAGAGTGGTCACTACGATTTCGTCGCCCGCGCTCAGGGTGCGGCCAATCGCCCGGCTCATCGCGAAGGTGAGGGTAGTCATGTTCTGGCCGAGGACGATTTCATGGGCCGAGGCGGCTCCCAGCAGATCGGCCATGGCCATGTGCGTCTCGGCGAACAGGCTGGTGGAGGCGCGGCTGGTTCGGAAGGCGCCGTCCAGATTAGCGTTGGCGCCCAGGAAATACTCTCCCATGGCGTCGATCAATTCTTGAGGCACCTGAGTACCGGCGGGATTATCAAGAAAGGCGGGAATCCTCCCGCTGACCTCACGGGCCATGGCGGGGAAACGACAGCGGAAGGGGGCGAAGTCGACACGGGATTGCGTAGGCGCGGTAAGCACGCGGGACCTCCAGATACAACAGTTCAATCATTTCGAGGGTCGGGTACCGTTCAGTGTAGCAGCCCGTTCAGGAGCCCGGCCCATGTCCCCCTGGAGGGAAGAGCGAACCTGGAAGAGTGATCAACGTTGTACGGGCTTTCCTGGGAGCGCGAGTGGGTGGGAATATTACGGAATCAAAGCGCGCCTTCCAGCCGTTGAAGTCCCGTACCATCTCCAGAAGTTCGCGGTCACTGGCTGCGATCCACATGGATCGCTTGTTTAGCGGAGCCATCTGTGTCATCGGTGGCAATCTGTGCCATCTGTGTTTCAGGGAGCAACCACCAAACCGGGTATCATCTTTAACGCTCCCACCAGACGGTCGGCAAACATCGCCAGGGTGGAACCATCCTCGGCTCCGTGGTCCGGATTCAGTTCGGTGATCGTCAGGGCACGGATTCGTTCATCCTTCAGCAGACCGGTAAGGGTACGGAACGCCGTGTCGAGGGGGAGGCCGTAGTTGCGGCCCGTATTCTCGGAGAGCGGGGCATCGGTGAAGTCGATCGTATCCACGTCGAAGTGCACCAGAATCCGGTCGTAACCATCTCGCAAGTGAGCGAGCGCCCGTTCCGCGGCCTCCTCCGGAGCGGCGGCAACCTCGGCCACGGGGATCGTCGTCAACGCGCTCCGGGCGATTGTCTCCCGCTCCCAAGGCGTTGCGCGGGCGTTGTCGTGCGCGAAGAGGACGACCTGAGATGGGGAGAGCAAGGGGTAGCGTGGGCCCAGGCGACTCAACTCGACCACCGCGTCGTCCTCGCCCAGCAGATGCGCCATCCCCATCCAGTCGAGCGCGCCGTCCTGGACACTTTTGGGCGTATTGAGGTCGGCATGGATGTCGAAATACACCAGGCCAATCCGCGGATTGGCCTGGAGGTGCCCCGATACGACGCCCAGCTCGATCGTGCAGTCACCACCCAGGACCAGGGTGAATTCGTCGCTCGCCGCCGCCTGGCGCACCTGTTCGGCCAGCGCCTGGGCCTTCTCGACCACTGCGCCGAGGTTCTGGGCGAATCGGTTGGCCGCATCGGGCTGCCAGCGCCAGACCGGGAGATCGCCATAATCGTGTATCGCGATCCCGGCCTCGCGCAAACGATCAAGCAGGCCGGCCTCGCGGAGGGCGCGCGGCGCCTTCTCCTGGCCCGGCGCGTAGGCGCCCGCACTGGTTGGGGCACCGATTACGGCAAGCGTCCTGGGCATCACGGCCTCCCCGTCCAGTCTACCGGACGAGCGATCACGAGTGCCACCAGTCATCGGATCACGGGGCACCGAGGAATGGTGGAAGGGCATTTGACCGGCTCGGTGGCCACCGGCTAGGAGCGCGGGTCTCCAGGCCCGCTGGGCGCGGCTACCCGCCAGTTGGCGGCAGCAGTCCTCCCCAGATGCCGATCCGCCGCCGAACGAAGCGGGTGCCTGGAGACCCGCGCTCCTACAGACGTCCTCGACCACAAAAGCGAGATGCACCCTCCGACCACGGGCCACACCCGGCCACAGCCGGTCCCGTCCCTGCCATCCGACCACAGTCGGAGGCCCCGTAAACCCCGCCCACTCCTATGGGCCGCGGTGATTCCCACTTCATGCGGCCCGATCCGCTAGGTGAGCTTCTGCAAGTACCGGGCGCGCGCCTTGAGCCGCTCCCAGTAGCTGACGCCGCCTGCCTGATGATCGCCCGCTTTGACATCCATCTTGTAGGCAAGTTTGGCTGCTTTCTTGGCCGCCCGCCCTTCCTTGCCCGTCTTGTTGGTGGCATAAAGCTTGATGATTCGGGCGCAGCCCTGATCGAGCCCCAGTTTTAACTGCGCCTTGATGGTCTGTTCTCTGGTTCCGCCTGTCCCCGGCTCCTTGAGCCATGCTTTGAGTCCAGCATCCGCGCCCTTGATCCCGTTCCTCACTTCGTTACCGAGCCAGCCCACGAGACTCTTGACAAGGGCATCCCGGTTGGAGGGTGCCAGTTCGTCGAGATAGTGGTGCTTACCAACAACATCATCATTCGCCCACAGGCCCTGGGATGCGGAATCCATGTTATCGATCAAGGTGATGCCGTTATTCGCGTTGGTCATCCAGTTGCCATAATTCGCCAGCACACGGTCGGCATTCTCGACAAAGAGATCCGCCGCCGTCAACTGGCCCAGTCTGGTCACGTAGGCCCCATCGTCGAAGAGTTGGCGGAGCCGGCTTGGGTTGTCAGCGGTCGCCGCCGCGTCTCGGTGGGCAATTTTACGCCCGGATTCACCCT
>JANWHO010000144.1 GCA_025450375.1 Chloroflexota bacterium | reverse complement strand
GGGCCGGCGATCAGGAAGATGTAGAACAGGAAGGAGATCAACCCACCTGGCGTGAGGTGACCGGCCAATACCTCGCGCCCGCCAAACCAGAGCACGATCGTGATCGCCCCGAAAGTGAGGAAGGTGATCAGGGAGACGAAGCTTGCCCGCAGTCGGAGACGGCCCAGGGTGAGGGAAAAGACTCGCTCCACCAGGCCGCCGTAGCGTTCGATCTCGTGCGGCTCACGGGTAAAAGCCTGCACCACCCTCACATTGGAGAGTGTCTCCTCCAGCACGGTGGTGGCGTTGCCAAGCTCTTCCTGCACCCGGCGCGCGATCCGGGTGAGCAGACGCCCGAAGACGGCGGCGCTCCCCGCGATCAGCGGCGTGACCACCAGCATCAACAGGGAGAGCCGCCAATCGAGGTAGAAGATAATGACCAGGCTACCGAGAAGAGTGACCAATTGCTGCAGCAGGCTGAGTAGATTGCCGCTGACCACGTTTTGCACCGCGTTCACATCGTTGGTGACGCGGGACATCAGATCGCCCGTCCTGTGCTCCCCATAAAATTCTTGCGAGAGCGCCTGCAGGTGGGTGAAGAGGGTACGGCGAAGATCGGCGATGATCCGTTCGCCCACCCAGCCGATCAGATAGTTCTGGGAGAAATTAAACCCAGCCTGGAAAATGAAGACGACGAAAAGGCCGAGCGTGATCAGATTCAGGGCGTGTTCGTCATGATGCACGAACACGCTATCGACCAGGCTCCGCACGATCCATGGGAAGACCAGGTTCAGCAGGCTGGCGATCAACAGGCATACGGTAGCCAGAATCATCCGCCGGATGTACGGCCTGGTAAAGGTGAGGAGACGGCGGAAGACGCGGGCATCGGCCCGGCCCAGCCGATGACGGGGCAAATCCGGCGGTAACGCCCCGCCAGGCCGCCCGCCGCCCCGGCGCATCATGGGGACGCTACGGCCGCGCCGCGCGTGCTACCAGCCAGAGCGGATGGAGTTCCCCACCTCCCGGAGCGAACCGAGGGCAGGAGTGCGTATCGGGCAAGTTAGCGGCCCAGGAGACCGCCACCGCCACCGCCAAGGCGCCGCCGGCTCATCTTCCGCACGTCGCCGGTAGCTCCACCAACGAAGCCGCCGCCGAGGCAGAGCATGCCGACCACCAGGGCCAGGATGTGGAATGCCCCGAAAGGATAGATGGCCAACGCGGCCAGACCCACCAGCGCCGCGCCATCGAGCGCGGCGGGGGCGCGGCGCATCCGACCCGCGACAAAGCCGATTGCCACCAAGGCTACAAGGAACAGGAACACTAACATTGGTACTTACCTCCGTGCCGGCCTGCTGGGGTCGGGCAACTTCCGTCACATCATTATAGACGTGCGCCGTGTCTGCATCTAGTGTGCCATGTTTCGCGACATCCTGTCGCGTCTTTTTTTCCGAAATGAGGATGCGCCAAGAAAAATACCCCTGGCGATCCCATGATCCGAAGACCGCCAGCGGCTTTCGTCGCTATACGTGGTATCCTCCGTGGCGGCCCATGCGGTCACTGAAATTATTGCCCGTGGAACAGGAGTCACGATGCTTGCCCTGATGGCCTCGATTACGATCAGTCTCGATCCGGTGCTGGTGAAGCTCGGATCCTTCTCGTTACGCTGGTACGGCCTTATGTACGTGGTGGGGATCGCCATCGGCTTGCTGGTCTTGCAGCCCTATGCCCGGCGCCGTGCCGTGACCAGCGACCAACTCTGGAATATCTTCTGGGGCGTGGCGATTGCCGCCCTGGTTGGTGGTCGTCTCTACTATGTCCTCCAGTCGGATCCCGGCTCCTATGTCCAGCATCCCGGCGATCTCTTCGCCTTCTGGCAAGGCGGGATGGCCTTCTACGGGGCGATTTTCCTTGGTATCCCGGTTCTCTTGCTGCTCGCCTACCAGCAACGGGTGCCGTTGGGAGTAGCCCTGGACTGCGTCGCTCTCTTCGCGCCGCTTTCCCAGGCCGTGGGGCGAATAGGCAACATTATCAATGGCGATATCGTGGGCTATCCGAGCAATGCTCCCTGGGCGACCATCTACACCAATAGCCACAGTTTCGCGCCCCTGAACACGGCCGTCCAGCCGGCCGCCGCCTATGAGTTGCTTTTCGGCCTGGCTCTGTTTGCCGTTCTCTGGCCGCTCCGCTTCCGCGTCCGGCCGGCGGGGATGCTGTTCGTGCTCTACCTCAGCCTCTATAACGTGGGCCAGTTTTTCCTCTTTATCGTGCGTGATAACGAGATCGTCCTCTTCCATCTCAAGCAGGCGCAAGTAACCGCCATCGCGGTGCAACTCGGACTTATTCCGGTGGCCTGGTTGATTGCCAGGCGCCCCTGGTGGTTCGACCCAGCCTATGCCGGTGACGAGGACGACGCGGACGAGCGGGAGGACGAGGCGGACGCCTCGGACGGCTCCGCCATGACCGACCAGACCCAAGACGACGGGATTACCCCCGGCGCGCCCTCCGCTGGTGAGATCTCCATGGCGGCACGGACGGAATCCCCCGAGGCCGGCTGGGGGGAGACGCCGAACCAACCACGGACCTAACCGACAACAGTCCTGCTTGTGATGCCGGCCTGGACGGGCGATACTAGCAGGGACTGGATATTTCGGGGAACCGAGGAGATCTCGGAGGGAGCACTGGATGGCCGCGCGGGAAGCCAACCTGCGGGACCAGGACGAGGACGCGCCGGCTCAGCGTTCGGCTGCCCGCGAGAAAATCTCGCTGGTCGTCGATCGCCCCTCGACGGGTAACGGGGCGCTCCTTATCCTACCCTTCGCGGCTCCGCGCGGCGAGGAGGTCTTTGGCCGCCAACTGGCGCGGGTGCTGCAATGGCGCCTGCGCGCCTTACCACGCCTGGTGGTTGGTCATGGGCAGCTCCTTGCCTCGGCTGGCAGCCGCCGTCGCTACGTGCCGCTGCACCGCGCTCTGTCCATCGACCAGACGCGCACCTGCGGTGTCGGCTGGGGTGCCGCCTACGTCCTCTCCGGGACTATCGCGTTGTATCCCACACTGCGCTGGAGCCTGATCGTGCGCGAGCCGGGCAGCGGGAAAATACTGTTCGAGGACACGCTGATCGGCGAGCCCGAGGATCTCCTGGATGCGCCCGGCGATGTGGCGCTGGCGGTTGCCGGCGCCCTTGAACTCGCGGTGGGAGACGCGGGCCAGAAACAATTGGAGCGGCGCGAGACCAATAACCTGGAAGCCCTGCTTACCTACCTGCGCGCGCTCGATCGGCGCCCCGCCCATGGAGTGGAGCAGGGGGACGCGGCGGCGCTCTGCGAGGGCCTGTTGCGCGCGCTCGCCCTGGATCCCGCCTTTAGGCTGCCACTGGATCTCCTGGCGGCCTGCGCCATGAGCGATAATGAGGGGGCCACCGTCGAGGATCTGCTGGCGGTGCTGGGCCGCTCCGGCGGGGAGCATCTGGCCGCTGGGGCGGCAGTGGCGCGGGAACTGGAGGAGCAAGGCCATAACGCCCAGGCCGAGGCGGTGGCCACCACCGTGCTCAAGTACGAATCGGCGCCGGTTTCGGCTCGGGCCGTGGTGATGCGTCTCGCCTATCAGGCTCGTGACCTTCCCCGCGCCCGCGCCCTCGTCAACGCGGTGCTGGACCTGGAACCGGAGCATGGGGGCGCCCATGAGGTGCTGGGTAATCTGCTTGCCGGGGCGGAACGCTTCCCCGGCGCCGCCATCCACTGGGAGGTGGCGCTGGAGCAGAATCCTCGCCATGCCAAGGTGCTGATGCGGCTTGGTTCATATCTGGTGGCGACGGGCGAGTATCAGCGGGCCTACGAACTCCTCTCGCGGGCCCTGGTGCTGGGCGCGATGACGCCGGACGCGCTCTATAAGCTGGGCATCGCGGCCTATAGGCTTGGCTTGGCGGGCGAGGCCATCGCCCCCTTGAATCAGGCCCTGCAACGAGAGCCCGAGCGCGCTCATATCCATGCTCTGCTCGCCCGGTGTTATCAGCGGCTGGGCCGGGACGACCTGGCGCGGGTCTATGATGGACGTGCCCTCCAGATCGCCCCTACCTATTGGCCATCGGCGCTGGCCCTGGGGCACGGGGCCCTGAATCAGGGGCGGACCGCCGAGGCCCTCAAGGCATACACGACCGTGGCGCGCATGCGGCCCGATTTGCCGGAGGCGCTCTATGGCTGGGGGATCGCGCTGGTCGCCAGCAATCTGATCCCCGAAGGGGTGGAAGCCCTGAGCCGCGCTCGAGATCTGTCGCCCACCAGCGTGCCGGTGCTGTGTGCCCTGGCGATGGCCCACCTTAAGTCCGGAAATCTGGATGCTGCCCGCCAGGCCGTGGATCGGGCCGAAAAGCTGGACCCCGATAGCACGGATGTGGAATACTGTTTGCACGAGTTGGCCAGTTGCGAGCAAAGTTAGCTCGGAGGCTGCGTCATAGTCGTGACCGCGGTATGATGGGTGAGGAGGGATTCCCGCGTGGCTGAATGGGGCGCCCTGGACGAGCGTCCACCTAACCCGCGTATGGCGGTAAGTGCGTACCAGCCGGCGTCGACTTGGGGTATGCTTACCGCCGAGTGCACACTGGACGTAGCAACTCGGGCGATGTGAAGGAGTGTGCTGAGGTGTCGTTGACCGACCAATTCGATTTTGACCGCGAAAGCTGTGATCCGCTGTCGGCTAATACCGCCGCCGCCACGGTGCTCCGCCAATTGGCCACGCAACTGGAGCATGCGGGACTCCAGGCTCGGCTTATCCGTTCCTGCGAGATCGAACCGGCCGAGCGCGCCCGTCGTCTGGATTTCGCGCTGATGCACCTGGCCAGCGTGATGTCCGAGATGGAGATGATTGGACTGATCAACGCGCTCCGCCATGCCGCCACGGCCGCCGAGGATGTGCATGTATGCCAGTTTTGCGGCGCGCCTATCCAACCATGGTCGATGCTGACCACCACCGCGTGCGAGGAAGATGGAGACTGCATGCCGCTGATCCAGCACTCCTGGGATCAGTATGGGGTATCGCTCTGCAAGAATTGCCACATGGCGGTGCGCCAGGCCCAATGGCAGGCCAGTATGCAGATGTGAGGGGGCCTACTCCTCGATCTGACCAAAGAGCGAGGGTTGAAAGGCGCCCATGGCGGGGGCCACGTCGCCGGTGACCGTGTAAGCGACGCCTGCCCGATGCGGACGCTGCACCACTCGGCCCTGGCCAATCAGGATCGGCAGCAGGCGATCCAGGGCCGCCTCTTCTACCGCCAGGGCCCGAATCAGCGCCCCTTTCCCAACCGGTCGCCGATTCCGGGTTAGGCACCGCAAAAGATCGGCCTCCAGTTTCTCCACCGGCATGCCGGTAGTTGCCGCGGTCTCGGGCCCAATGGCGGGTGAAGGCGCGGAAGTGCTCACGCCTTCCGCGCCGGCACGCTCCCCCGGCGCTTCCCCGGCATCGCCGGATCGTGGCTCCCGAGCTTCGGTCTGGTCCCCTGGTCCCCCCATCAGCACCAGATCCACCCGTACCGGCTCAACCAGGACATGCGCGCCAGCGGCCAATAACGCGGCGGTTGCCTGGTCGTCACCCGAGCGGACGAACAGCGGACGGCCCAGGCGCAGCGCCTGCCAGGCGCCGCGATCGGCGGCACCCGGTTCGCCACCGCCCACCAATACCATCCGCTCGGCCAGCCCCGCCAGGACCGCGCCCCCAATCTCCTCCAGCCTCGGCTCCCAGGCCGCTTCCGGATGGGTATGGCTCAGCAGGAGCAGCCGGCCCTCCCGCATCGCCTGCCGCCAGAGGCGGAGATTGGGCAGGGCGCGGGCGATCCCATAATGCGCCACGGCCACGGCGGTGCCCCCAGGCTCGCTCAGGGTCGCCTGCAGCAGTGATCGCTCGAAGGCGGTAGCTACCCCAGCCAGCACCGAGCGCCCCTCGCGCGTCAGAACCATCGCTACCTCACGGGCTAGCTCCACCGCATCCGCGGGCGCGTCCCGTTCACCGAGGACGGCCACCGGTCCCCGCAAGAGCGGCTCGCGGGAGCCGGCCAGCCACAGCAAGGGCGGCGCCTGGGCCCCCAAGGCCTCCCGGAGATTCCGCGGATAGGCTCGCTCTCTGGCGGTCACCGCCACCACGCCCTCGGCCGCCAGGCGAGCGACCAACGCCCTGGCTTCCGGCAGGCGGGCCCGCAGCGCCAGGAGCACCTCCAGATCCGACTCCGGAACCCCCAACGCCTCGGCCAGCGCCTCTGGGGACCACTCAAAGAGGTCACGGGGCTGGAGAGCGCCCTGGCGGTGCCATGCACCACGCGCCGTCTGGGGAATCGCCCCCGCGGGGAGCGCGGTCAGCAAGGCCAGGAACGGCGCGTCGGCATGCATTTAGTAGAGGAACATCGGCTTGTTGACCAGATGCGCCACCTTGGGGCGGTAGGTTTCCGTGTCGTATAACTGATCAACATCCACACGGCGCACCCCAGTGCCGATCAGATCGAGGGAAACAGTGGTATACACCCCTTCGCGCAGCGCCACCATCTGGCCCGTTTCCTTACGCAAGGCCAACTCGGCAGCCAGATTGGCGTAGCTTATCGCCACCATCCGGTCCAGGGCGTCCGGCGGCCCCGAGCGCATCAGATAGCCGAGTTGCTGGTGCACGATCTCCTCGCCGGTCAGGGCCTTGATTGCCTCGCCGGTCGCCTGCCCGATCCCGCCCAACTTCCGGTGTCCGTAGGCGTCCTCGGGGCCGGTCTGGTAGATGTCGCCGCCCAGCATGGTCGCGCCCTCGGAGACGGCGATGATCGCATAATTGCTGGGGTTACGGCGCTTGTCCTCCATCACCAGGGCGGCCAGCCGCTCGGGGTCAAAGGGGACTTCGGGGATCGCCGTGCGATCCACGTCGCCCAGGTAGCTGGAGATAAGCGCGGTCTCGCCGGAGTTGCGGCCGAACAGCTCCACCACGGCGATCCGTTCGTGCGAGCCGGTAGGGGTCCGGAGATCGTTCACGAAGGCAATGCTGCGGCTGACCGCGGTAGAGAAGCCGATGCAATAATCGGTCCCAAACACATCGTTATCCATGGTCTTGGGAATCCCAACCACGGGGAACTTCTCCTGATGCAGGCGCAGGGCATAGCTGAGCGTATCATCGCCGCCAATCGCCAGAAGAGCCCCGACCTCCAGATAATCCAGGACTCGCAGGACATGGTCGGTACAATCGGCGATCCCCTTGGGGGAGAAGGCATATTTCCCCCGCAGGAAGTCGGGCAGCCGATTCTCGGGCACCTTGCCGGGATTGGTGCGCGAACTATGGAGGAACGTGCCGCCGAAGCGGTCGATCGTCCGCACGTCTTGCGGGGTGAGGGGGCGTACCCACTCCAATTGAGGCTCGTGCTTGTCAGGATTGTAATTGAGCAAACCACCCCAACCCCGGCGAATGCCAATCATCTCGATCCCGGCACCGGTAATGCGGTTCACCGCCGCCTTTATGGCGGGATTCAGTCCAGGGACATCGCCGCCCCCGGTAAGGATAGCCATCTTCATTCTTCATGCTCCTTCAGGCGCTCCCGGCGCCACGGACTCCACCGCCACCGTTGGTGGCCCGAGCCGCGGGCCGCCCGTGTGATTATGGCCCGTCCCATCCATGACGGCAACTCCCGCCGTGCGGCCTGAGAGTCGCCGCGCTCCCCTGAGCGGTTGCCATGCGGCCAGATCCGCCCGTCTACCCATGCGGTTACGCGGGTACGTCCAGCCCGGCCGCCGCCGCCACGGCCGCGATGGTGGCGGGGATAGCGGGTAGTTCAGCCATCAGGCTCAAGGCATACTCAGGATCCTTGAGCCCGTTGCCGGTCAGAATGCATACAACCGCGCCGTCGCTTTCCAACCCACCCGCCGCCGCCAGCTTGAACAGCCCAGCCACGCCGGCCGCCGACGCCGGTTCCACAAACACCCCTTCCTGGGCGGCGAGGAACTGATAGGCAGCACGGATTTCCTCCTCGCTTACCGTGGCGAACTGGCCGCCTGATTCCACTCGGGCCGCGATAGCCGCCGCGCGACTGGCCGGATTACCGATCCGGATCGCGGTCGCGGCGGTGGTCGGCTCCTCGATCATCCGATCCAGCACCACGGCCGCCGCTCCCTCCGCCTGGAAGCCCATCATCCGGGGCAAGGCGGTAATCCGCCCCAGCTCGCGGTAGCGGCGGAATCCCTTCCAGTAGGCGGTGATATTCCCGGCGTTGCCCATGGGCAGGCACACGTAGGCGGGAGCGTCGCCCAAAGCGTCGCAGATTTCCCAGGCGCCGGTCTGCTGCCCTTCGATCCGGTGCGGATTAATGTGGTTGACCAGAGTAGCCGCGCCGGTGGCCGCCAACTCTCGCACCACGGCCAGGGCCTGATCAAAGTTCCCCCCGATCGACGCAATGCGAGCGCCATAGGCCAGCGCCTGGGCCAGCTTCCCGGCCGCCACGTATCCGGACGGCACCACCACCAGGGCCCGCAGCCCGGCCCGCGCGGCATAAGCGGCGGCGGAGGCGCTGGTATTCCCGGTGGAGGCGCAGATCACCGCCTGAGCGCCCTCCTCGGCGGCCTTGGCCACCGCCAGGACCATGCCGCGGTCCTTGAACGAGCCGGTAGGGTTGCAGCCCTCCAACTTCAGGAAGACGCGGCGCAAGCCCGTTCGCTGCTCGATCGCGTAGCCTCGAATCAGGGGAGTGTATCCCTCGCCGAGGCTAAGCAACGGCGTGCGGCCCGTAACAGGCAGCAAATCGCCATAGGCGCGCAGCAGCCCCTCGCGGGCGGAAACGCCAGGAATCCCCGTGGTCACGCGTCCTTCCTTTCACACGCGCGGCGAGCGCCGCGGTCCCACGCTGCATTCTACCCCAGATCGGGACAGCGCATGATCGAGCGACGACACAACCTGGAAGATCGTCCCGCTGGTGGCATTCGTGCCAATGTACCAAATGCGAGGCGCACCACCCTTCGCGCGAGGAAATACCCGGCGAACCGTGTGCTATACTGGGCCCAATCGGCGCGGTTCACGCTCTCCATGAGGGGAGAGGGACGCCAGGGAAAAAGGGAGGCGCGTATGCGATCACTCTTCGAGACCGTGACCGCATTCCTGGAAGAGGACGGCTGGAGCACGAGCCGCCTTTCCCACCAGACGGCCCTGCTTATGGAGTTCCAGGGCGAAAATGGGCGCTGGGGTTGCCTGGCGCGGGTCGATGACCGCTATGGACAATTGGTGTTCCACTCCCTGTGCCCGGTGACCGCGTCCGCGGCGCGGCGTCCGGCGATGGCCGAGTTCCTGACCCGCGCCAACTACGGCATGCCGATCGGCAACTTCGAACTGGACTTCGATGATGGCGAAATCCGCTTCAAGACCAGTATTGACATGGAGGATGTCGAGCCGAGTCCCCTCCTGGTCAAGCATGTGATCTACGCCAACGTGATCATGATGGACCGCTATCTCCCTGGTATCGTCGCCGTGGCGGAGGATAAGGCATCCCCGGCGGAGGCGATCACCGAGATCGAGGAGGAATAGGCGGCAGGCGCCCGCGCCATGTCCCACGGGGCACGTCAAGGGTGCGGAGGCAGCACGACGGTAAATGCCAAGTCGCCGTCAATGTCGTGGACGCGCTCCAGCCGCGCCCCTTGAATGTGTTGAGCGACAGCGTGGGGAGTGGTGGTGGCGCCCGCGATGACGATATAGAGGCTGGCCCGGCGGAAGGCCCGAGGATTGCCGGGAAACTCACCAGCATGCGGGGCGAGGAAGCGGAAAAACTCATCGGGGTAACCCCAGGAATAAATCGCGGTACCATGCGGAGTCTGATGCTTACCCATATACAGGGCCGCATCGTAAAACTGCCATGTGAAGCCGTTAGCTCCTGCTAGTTGCGGCTCCCAGGTCCCAAAATACGCCTGGAAATTGAGAGCGCCCGAAATCACAACCAGCAGGGCAGCCAGACCGGCGTAGATGAGCGGGCGACCCGTCTTCGTTACCAGCCGGCAGCCAAGGGTGTCGCACAGGACCGCGATCAGCAAGAAGATAGCGGGAATCATCCCCACCGCGTGTTCCATTTGGGGGGCGTCTATCGTCATGACCACGCCCAAGAACCAGATGAGCGAAGCCCAAATCAGCAAGAGTGCAACCAACGGGCGTCGCCAACAAGAGAGACCGAAGGCGAAGGCGATAAAGAACAGCCAGCCGGTCACGGGGTCCAGCGCGGGTGCGTACGTACCGCCCCAGGGTGGAAATGGGCCGCCATTAACCACGAACATCCCCAAGGCCAGCGGTATCTGGTGCCAGAGAACATTCCACATAGCAGTCGATTGCCCCGGATGCTGGCCGGCCCAATAGCTCAGATTATAAAAGATCCCAACATGATGTTCCGGCTGCATGAACCAGTCAATATCGTGCAGCCAGAAGCGTACAAGGGGTGCCAACACCGCCAAGAAGATCGAAACGAAGGCGATCACGCCCCGCCAGTTGCGGAGCAACCAAGGGCGTTGGAAAGCAGCGAGATAGACAAACCACAGTAGAAAGATGGGTGGCAACACGCGATTGTAGTGAAACAAATAGAGAGAAGATCCGCACGCCATGCCCGCCACGCCAAATGTCCACAAGCGCTCACGCCGGTAGGCGACCATCACGCAATAGATCGCCAAGAGCAGCGCGAAAGCAGAGGGCGCCGCTGGGAGAACCATGCGGCTGAAGTGAGCGTCCCAATGCGAGACGGCCAATAACCCGCCCGCTAGTAACGAGCCGGTCCAGGAGATTTCCATTTCGCGTGCGCATGCTACGAGTAATGGGACGGTCAATGTGCCGAAGACTACGCTGACCATCCGGCCAGTATGCAAGCTGACGCCGAAGATCTGCTGCGCCATGGCCAGGAGATAGGCGTAGGTTGCGGGCGCCGCGTCCCAGGTGTAGGTAAGTAGGCTGCTGTATCGCCCATGGATGACATTTTGGCCTTCCAGGCCATAGCTCATTTCATCGCCGAAGGCCCAGTGCAAGAATGTATCAAGATGGTATAAGCGGAAAAAAAGCGCTAGGGCGAGAATCGCGATCATCCCGGAACCGACGAGCACCGGATCAAGGGATCGCCGCGCCATGGCCGCGGGGCTCACGAGTCCATCGGAGCGCACGTCGGTTGCTGAATCGAGAGGCGCACCTGTTCCCATGCTATCGCCACACCACTATCCTCGGGCGCCATGGGCAGTGGATACCCATGAATAGAGCAGCAAATCGCTCATACTTTTCCGGCATTCCCCTCATAGTCAGGGGGATTATAGCGACGGGAATGGACACGGCGCAATCGGATCGCCTGCGTGCCGGAAACCCGGCACAGCGGTATCATGAGGGCGCCCCGCTAATGAAAGGAGGAACCAAGCCTCCTCATACCCGTTCGCCCTGGCCCTTGCCTGGCGCGGCGAACGGTGGCTCCATGAGCGGACCGCAATAGCGCGGGCTGAGGCAGCATATGAGCGATGAGGGCTTGGGACAGTGTGCGTTAAAATCCCAGAGAGATCTACAAGAGGAGAAGTATGATCGCAGCGCCTTTCGCGCCGATCCTTGATGGGCATAACGACACCCTGCTTGCCCTCTATCTGCCCGAGCATGGACGCGGGCGCGACTTCTTCGAGCACGGCGACAGCGGCCACATCGACCTCCCACGCGCTCGCGAGGGCGGCCTCGGAGGTGCCTTCTTTGCCGTCTTCGTGCCCTCACCATCGGCGGCGGGCGACGACCTGATCATCACGGGCACGGGGTACGAGGTGCGCCTGGCCGAACCCCTTGAACTTACCTACGCGCAATCCATGACCATCGCCATCGTCGCCAGCCTGTTTCGCCTGGAGGCGCAATCTGGAGGGCAACTCCGGGTTGTCCGCACCATCGACGATCTGGCCGCGGCCCAGCAGGACGGCGTGCTCGCGGCCATCCTCCATTTTGAGGGAGCGGAAAGCATCGATCCCGGTCTCGACGCCCTGGAGGTGTTCTACCGCGCGGGCTTGCGTTCCCTCGGGATCGTCTGGAGCCGGCCGAATGCCTTTGGGCATGGCGTGCCTTTCCGCTACCCCGCCTCGCCGGACACGGGACCGGGGCTAACCGATGCCGGGCGGGCGCTGGTGCGCGGCTGCAACCGCCTCGGCATCCTCCTTGATCTGTCGCACCTCAACGAGCGGGGCTTCTGGGATGTGGCCGGCTTGAGCGACGCCCCGCTGGTGGCCACCCATTCCAACGCTCATGCGCTCTGTGCCAGCACCCGCAACCTGACCGATCGCCAGTTGGACGCCGTCGCGGCCAGCGGCGGTATTGTCGGTCTGAACTTTAATATTGGCTTTTTGCGCAGTGACGGCCGCTCGGACCTCGTGACTTCGCTCGACGAAATCGTCCGCCATGCCGCCTATATCGTTG
>JANWHO010000143.1 GCA_025450375.1 Chloroflexota bacterium | reverse complement strand
GCCATCAACTCACGGGCGGTGGACCCGTCGACCTGGTCGAGCAGGGCGCCTTGCTCTTTCAGCCGGTCGCTCTGGGCCAATCGCTCCAGGCGGTCGGCATAGACCTGCAAGGCTCTGGGAAGCTTGGCGGGCTCGACGGCCGGGGGAGTGGGCGCCGCCAGCCAAGCCTCGGCCTGTTCACGCTCCGGTTCCGGCAGCGATTCGCTGATCGCGGCCCCGGTGGGCCGAGCGCCCGCGTGAGCGGCCAGAATGGTGGTCAGCAGCGCCTGCCGGCTCTGGGCCCCCAGGGACATTGCCGCCGCCACTTCCAGGGCGGCCGAGTCGAGCGGAGACTGGCGAAGGAGGAGGGCCAGCAGTTCCTCCTCGATCAAGGTGCGGGTGTCGCGGGCCTGAGTTACCCGGCGGAGGGCCGCCATCCGGTCCTCGCCCGCCTCAATCTGCCGCTGGCCGCGCCGTTTCTCCCCACGGAGGCGACCCAGTTCACCACGGAGCGCGGCAGTATCAATCCGCGTGATCGTGGCCAGCCGCTCCAGATAAGGCTGCTGTACTCCCACCCCCGGTAACTGACCAATGATCGGCAGCAGTTGGGCCAGCAGATCCTGAGCAAACGTGGGGAGGCGCGGATCCAGAGTGCCGAGCACTAGATCGAAGAGATAATCCATGGCGGGCGGGGCGCCGCCAATCGCCGTCCGCCAGGCGACGGGATTCTCGGCGATTACCTCGTCGGGATCGCGTCCCTCCGGCAGCGAGGCGATATGCAGGTCCAGCGGTGAGCGGCTGGGGGCCGCGAGGGGTGACTGAGTACCGGTGGACGCGGGGCGCAGCTCGATGGTGGCCCGTACCCCGGCCTCGGCGGCGGCACGGGCCCCGGCGGGGTCGGCGTCCAGGGCCAGGACCACCCGTAAGGGCGCCGCCTCGCGAGTCCGCAACCGGGCCAGAGTGCCGAGTTGTTGCACGGTGATCGCGGTCCCCAGGCTGGCCACCACATTGGTGAACCCTTCCTGATGGGCTCGCAAGGCATCCAGGTAGCCCTCCACGATCACCGCCTCGCCGGCGGCGCGGATGGGCTCGGCGGCCCGGTCAATCGTATAGAGGACGGCGCTCTTGTTGAAGATGGCGCTCTGACGCGAGTTGAGGTACTTTGGTTTCCCATCGCCCAGCACCCGACCGCCGAAGCCGCAAACCCGGCCCTGCTGATCGCGGATCGGGAAGATGATTCGCCCGTGCAAGGGACAAAAGGGCTCGCGTCCTTGCTCCGAGGGCAGAAGCACCGAGGCATCCACCAATTCCTGCTCGCTCACCCCGCGTTCGGGGAGCAAGCGCCGGAGCGCTTCTCCCCAATCCGGCATGAAGCCGATGGCGAATCGCTCGATGGTGTCACGGGTAAGGCCCCGGCCCGCGAGGTAGTCCCGCGCTTGCGCGCCCGCTTGCGAGGCCAGCGCCTGCTGAAAATACAGGCTGACCGCTTGCAGCACCTCGAAGGAACGCGCCTCGGCGGCCTTACGCCGACCGGCCTCGGGGTCCAGTTCGACCCCTACGCGGGCAGCCAGAGCCCGGATGGCATCGGGAAACTCTACCTTGTTGATCAGCATGTAGAAGCGGAAAACGTCACCGCCCGCTCCGCAGCCGAAACAATGAAAGCTTCCACGTTCGGGAGAGACGATGAAGGAAGGTGACTTTTCCTGATGGAAAGGGCAGAGGCCGCTGAGGTTGCGCCCGGCCCGTTTGAGCGCGACGTGTTCACCGACCAGCGTCTCGATGGGCAGCCGTCCACGAATCTCTTCCCGCTCGTCGCCCATGGCCTACCCTCCCTCTTCATGCCGGTGTTCCATTTCTAGCACGCGGCGCGCTGTGCTACAAGGGCTCTATCCCGATCCTCGCGGCTCCCTGTATCCTGAACCCCGTGATTACTTTCCTTTTCGATCTTGACGGCGTGGTGTACCGCGACCGCGAACCCGTCCCCGGAGCGGCCGAGGCGGTAGCCGGCTTGCGGGCGGCCGGGCATGGCATCCTCTTCGCCACCAACAACGCCACCCACGGACGCCTGGAGTTTGTCGAGCGCCTGGCGGCGGTCGGGGTGCCGGCCGAACTTGACCAGATCGCGACCTCCGCCTCGGCCACGGCGGCCTACCTGCGCCAACTACCCAACCCACCCGCCACGGCGCTCGTGGTGGGCGCACCCTCGCTGGCCGCCGAACTGGAAGCGGTGGGGATCCGGGTGACCCGAGCGTCCGATGATGGAGATATTTTGGAGCAGCCGGATTGCGTGGTGGCAAGTCTCGATCGACAATTGAGTTACGCGCGGCTGGCCCAGGCTCAAGCAGCGGTTTTGGCGGGCGCGTCCCTGATCGCCACCAATCGCGATCCGCAGTTCCCCGGCGCCAACGGGCGGCTGTGGCCGGGGGCCGGCTCGATTGTCGCGGCCATCGAAGCAGCCTGCCGGACCACCGCCACGGCGATCGGGAAACCGGGACCGCTGCTCTACCAAACACTCCTGCGCGCGCACGGCACCGACCCCAAGAGAGTGATCGTGGTGGGCGACAATCTGCAGACCGATATACCAGGAGCGGTGGCGCTGAATCTGGCCTCCGTGCTGGTCCTTACCGGCATCTCCACCCGCGCCGAGCTAGCGGCCAGCGCCGCCAAGCCGACCCTGGTGGTGGAAAACCTGATCGAGCTCTTGCAGCACGATCTGGAAGCACTGCTGGCCGGACCTATTTCGTAATCGTCACCTTCACCGTACTCGGCGTCACGCTGGGATTCCCCAGGCTGGACGGTAGGGAGAGGGTTGGTTTAAGCTGATAGACCCCCTGAACCAAGCCGGTGGCGTTTATATGCGCGACGAGCGGGGGCAGCTTGGCGATGGCGAGATAGGGCGCGTTCACATAGACCTGGAGCCACGGGGTGCCCAGGATGGCCCGTAAGCCCTTGCCCAGATGATCGACGCGTATCGAGGCGGGCAGCGCGTTAGTGCCCTTGGATTTGGAGATGGAGACATAGACGGACCACTTAGGTCCCACGCGGCCTCGGCTGCCTTCCGTTCCCTTGCCCTGGGTATAGACCGCTACGTTGGGCGGGAGGATTCCCAGATCCAGGTAGGTGGTCAGGGTCATGCTATGGGTCACCCCAGTGAGGAGGAGCGGCTGCGTGGTAATAGCGCGGAGCGAATTGACCGCATCCGGCGGCCCGACCACGGTGACGCTGGGCGGCTCGACCTGAATCCCGTCGAGTTGATAGCCCAACGGGAGGCCGCCGCTCAAGATCGGCGCTACCGCCAGGGTCTGAATAGCCAGGCTGACGTTAATCTGGAGGGTCACCTTGACCCGCGTATCCGGCGGCAGGAGCCCGCTAGCCGAGATATGCCGGCCCTGGATGTCGAAAAGTTGCGGGGAGATATTGAAGGTCTCGATAAACGAGGATGCCTGAGGGTTGGGGGGCGAGATTGAATCGAGAGGGACTGTAACCGTGGCGTGGTACACGCGATTCACCTGATCCGCTGGGCCAGAGATGGTCAGGACGCTGGGAGACAAGCGCGGCGGGAGATTGGTCAGGTTGATCGGGAGGGAAGACTGCGGAACAAAGGTCACCGGGACCGTGGCGGAGACCAGCGGCTCCAGGCTAACGCTGACCGTGGCGGGACTCGCCGTGTATTGCACGCCCGAGCGGCCGCCGCTGATCGTCACTGGAACAGTTGCCTCGCGGGCATTCGGCGACACGCCCTTGAGGTCGATGATGGGGAAGATCACTCCGGGACTACTGACCTGATCCTGCAGTCCGCGCGCGGTCACCGTAACCATGATCGTGGGGCTCCGCAGGGCCAGACCGCTCGGGATATTCCGAACTTCCGCTTGTAAGGTGAAGGGCTGGCTGCGCACGATTGGATTTTCTTGGTCGGTGACGTAGTACCAGAGCGCGACCGACATCACCAGGGCGGCCAGCAAGCGCGTCAACATCGACTGACGAGATAGTCCTTGCTCACCCGGCCGGCGACCCAGGGCAATCGTATGGAGGAGGTAGGCGAAGCCACGGACCTGTTCGCGTGGTCCGCCGTTCCGGCGCAATTCGGGCAGTAAGGGGATGATAGAGCGAGCCATGCTATCCCTTACGGTTCATCGGGATGGTAAAAGGTGGTAAGAGCGCGCCGCAGAGTGTCGCCGCTCAGACCACGCATCAACTTGCCGTTGTGGGCGATGGAAATTTTCCCCGTTTCCTCGGACACCACGACGGCGATGGCGTCGGTGACCTCGCTAATTCCAATGGCCGCCCGGTGCCGGGTTCCGATCGGCGCCCCGCTCCCTACATTGTCGCTCAACGGCAGCACGCACTTCGCCGCCACCACCCGATCCCCCTGGATGATCACCGCTCCATCGTGGAGAGCCGAATTCTTATAGAAGAGCGCCTCCAACAATTCCACTGATACGGTGCCGTCCAGCCGAGTCCCCGTCTCGGCGTAGTCCTGAAGCCCGGTTTTCCGCTCGATCACGATCAGAGCCCCGAAGCTCTGGCGGGCCAATTGCTCACTGGCCTCCACGATCTGGCCCACCGTGTAATCGGCGGCTGGTGGAGTGAGGGAAGCCAACGGATGATTAATGATCCGACTGGACCGCCCAAGTTGCTCCAGCAACTTCCGCAATTCGGGCTGAAAAATAACCGGGATCGCGATCAGGAGGACCGGCACCGAATGGACCAACAGCCAGCCAAGGACAGTTAACTGGAGAGTGGAGGCAAGGATCGCTCCTACCACGATCAGCAGCACGGCGCCGCGCAGCACCTGATCGGCACGGGTCTGATAAATCAAGACCAGAAACCAAAAAAAGACCAGGGTGACGATAGCAATATCAAGGGCACTCGCCCAATTAAGGCGAGACAGCGTCCAGCGGAGCGAATCCATGGCCTGCCTAACGCACCCACCGTGGCGAGCGCTAAACCGTATGTCCTTGTGCAAAAGTGTAGCACGTTGTCACCCCAGGTCCCATGGCCAATGCGGGGTAAATGCCCCAGCCCAGGGCTGTTTTCCCACCGGAGAATCTCGTTTGTGCCCTGTGTAATACCCGCGATGGAGGCGGCCCTGTACATTAAGGAGAGAAGCCGGAGCCCGCATTGGGCGCCCCCGTGCTCCATCCCCTCGTTACCTCGCGGGAGGCCTGGTGTATGCCCGAGTTTAAGGTTGTTTCCGATTTCGTCCCCCGCGGCGATCAGCCCGTCGCGATCAGCCAGCTTGTAGAAGGAACGCGCGCCGGCGACCGGCACCAAACGCTGCTCGGGGTTACGGGCAGCGGCAAGACTTTCACCATGTGCCACGTCGTGCAAGCATTGCAGCGTCCCACCCTGGTTCTGGCTCCCAATAAAACCCTGGCGGCCCAGTTGTACAGTGAGTTCCGCGACTTCTTTCCCGAGAACGCGGTTGAGTACTTCGTCAGCTACTACGACTACTATCAGCCCGAGGCATACATCGCTCGTTCCGATGTATACATCGAGAAGGAGTCCACCCTCAACGAGGAGATCGAAAAGCTGCGTCTCTCCGCCACGCGGAGTCTCTTCGAGCGGCGCGATGTGCTGATCGTGGCTTCGGTCTCCTGTATTTATGGTCTGGGCTCGCCCGAGGACTACAACAACGTAGTGGTCAAGCTGCGGCGGGGCGAACGCCATCGGCGCGAAAAAGTGTTGCGGCACCTGACCGAGATTCTCTACGAGCGGAATGACATGGACTTCAATCGGGGGAAGTTCAGGGTCCGCGGCGACGTTCTGGAGATCTATCCCTCATATGAGGATCTGGCCTATCGGATCGAGTTCTTCGGGGACGAGATCGAGCGGATCGTGCAGGTTGATCCACTGACCGGCGAAGTGCTGACCACCCTGACCCAACTCGACATCTATCCCGCCCGTCACTTCGTAACCTCGCAAGAGAAGTTGATCAAGGCGATCGTCTCCATTGAGGAGGAGCTGGGCGAACGCTTGGCGGAGTTGGAGTCCCAGGGCAAGCTTCTGGAGGCTCAGCGCCTGCAGCAGCGGACCAACTTCGACATGGAAATGCTCCGCGAAACGGGGATCTGCGCCGGGATCGAGAATTATTCGCGTCACCTCTCGGGCCGCGGGGCCGGTGAGAAGCCCTGGACCCTTCTTGACTATCTGCCGGATGACTTCCTGCTCTTTGTCGACGAGTCGCATGTGGCGCTCCCCCAGGTGCGCGGGATGTACGGCGGCGACCGCTCGCGGAAGGAGGTGCTGGTGGATTACGGTTTCCGCCTTCCCAGCGCCCTCGACAACCGCCCCCTCACCTTTAACGAATTTGAGCAGACGGTCCATCAGGCGATCTATGTCTCCGCCACCCCCGGCCCCTACGAATACGAGCACAGCCGCCGGGTGGTGGAACAGGTCATTCGTCCCACCGGCCTGCTGGATCCTACCATCGAGGTGCGCCCCACCAAGGGACAGATTGATCTGCTGATCGAGCGGGTCCGCGAGCGCGTGGTGAAGAAGCAGCGGGTCCTGGTCACTACCCTGACCAAGCGCATGTCCGAGGACCTGGCCGAATATCTGCGGGAACTGGGGATTAAGGTGCATTACCTCCATAGCGAGATGGATGTGATGGAACGGGTGGAGGTACTCCGCGATCTCCGACTCGGTACCTACGACGTGGTGGTGGGGATCAACTTGCTGCGCGAGGGCCTGGACCTCCCCGAGGTGAGCTTGATCGCGATCCTTGACGCCGATAAGGAAGGCTACCTGCGGTCGGAGACATCCCTGATCCAGACCGTCGGGCGGGCTGCTCGCCACGTCGAGGGACATGTGATCATGTTCGCCGATCGCGAGACCAACTCGATGGCCAAAGCCCTGAGCGAAACCAATCGACGCCGCGGTATCCAAATGGCGTATAATGAGGCCCATGGCATTGAGCCAATCAGCATTAGCAAGAGTATCCACGACCTGGGTGATAGGATGCGGGCGGTGGCGGAGACGACCGCCGCGTATATCGCGGCTCCCGAGTTGCCCAGGGAAGAGGTGCTCCGCGTGCTGAAGGATCTGGAAACGCAGATGCGGACCGCCGCGCGGCAACTGGAGTTCGAGCGGGCGGCCGAACTGCGGGACCAGGTAATGGAATTGCGGCGGCGCCTGGAAGTGGAAGCTGGCGCCCGAAGGAGGTGAGCTAGGGGAGATACCAGGGATTGGGTCCGCCACCACGAGTGGCAAACGGGGAACGGTTTTTACCGAAAAGTTCTGTCTTCGCGCGACCGCGTGCGTACGTACCGTAAGAAGGAGAAGCGCGCATGTCCAGTGTATCGCTCCGACACATCTACCGGAAGTTCGGTGATGTTACCGCCGTCAACGACGTTAATATCGAAATCATGGATAAGGAGTTCCTGGTCCTGGTCGGCCCCTCGGGCTGTGGCAAATCCACCACCCTGCGCCTGATTGCCGGCCTGGAGGAGATTTCCGGGGGCGAGATCTGGATCGGCGACCGGGTGGTAAACGACGTTCCACCCAAGGATCGCGACATCGCCATGGTTTTCCAGAGCTATGCGCTCTACCCCCACATGAATGTGTTTGACAATCTGGCCTTCGGCCTCCGCCGTCGCCACACTCCTAAGGCCGAGGTGGACCGCCGGGTGCGCGCCACCGCCGCCTCCCTCGGGATCGAGAATCTCCTGGCCCGGAAGCCCAAGCAGCTTTCCGGCGGCCAACGCCAACGCGTGGCCGTGGGTCGGGCGATCGTGCGCGAGCCCAAGGTGTTCTTGATGGACGAGCCGCTCTCCAACCTGGACGCCAAGCTCCGGGTGGAAACCCGGTCCTACCTGATCAAGCTCCACCAGCGCCTGCAGACCACCGTGGTCTACGTCACCCACGATCAGACCGAGGCAATGACCATGGGCACCCGCATCGCGGTGATGAAGGACGGCTTCCTGCAGCAATTGGCGGCGCCGCAAGAGGTCTACGATCACCCCTCCAACATTTTCGTGGCCGGCTTTATCGGTAGCCCGTCCATGAATTTCTTCGACGCCCGGATGGTCTCCGAGGGCGACCGTCTGTATGCCGACACCGGGGTGTTCCGAGTCGAACTGACGCCCGAGACCCGCGCGAAGGTCACGGGGCGGGAGGCGCAGGAAGTGATCCTGGGCATCCGTCCGGAGGACATCTACGACCGCTCACTGGCCCCCAGCACGGGG
This sequence comes from Chloroflexota bacterium, assembly GCA_025450375.1. The sequence goes on along the minus strand of JANWHO010000143.1, from coordinate 246 downwards.
AACAACGCCAACGTGGCCACCGTGAACGTGGAGGTGGTGGAGCACATGGGCAGCGAACTGTATGTCTACGTCGTGGCCGGCAAGAGCCAGTTCGTAGCCCGGCTCGACCCACGGAGCCACGCCACCACCGGCCAGCCGATGGAGGTGCTGTTCGACGCCAGCCGCGTCCATTTGTTCGACCGCGCCACCCAGGCGTGTATTAGTAATTAGTGTAGGGCGCCAGGCGGCCTATTGGAATTGGTGCCG
>JANWHO010000142.1 GCA_025450375.1 Chloroflexota bacterium | reverse complement strand
TGGGGATCATCACCCTGGGCGAGATGCTTGCCATGCGGATCAAACACGGCGATCACCCGCGGCCGGCCAGTCCCCTGGGAGTCCAGGGCCCGCATGTGGTTGGATAACCTCTCGCCGCCTCACAGCCAACCGCAGTCGTCGTACCTTCCATCCGACCAGAGTTGGAGGCCCGGGCGCGAATCCCAAGTCTGGTGATTGATTCTAGCGCTTCCCCCTCACCAGCTCAACGGCCATGGCGATCAGCGGCTCAATGGGCACGACCGGCTGCTCCGGCAGCGGTGCCCGACGTGACCGCGGATACATGGGATCAGCCGCTCCCGCGACGGCGTTCGCGAGGTACAGGAAAGCCGGTAGGCCCTGCTCACTGCCATCCATTGGATCGTGATGCCGCACTATAGCCTCGTCAATCTCCGGTGGAAGAGCCCAATGTACCGCCGCGTCGCGCCCGGCGCTCAGATGGTCGGCGCCAAAGCACGCTCGCTCCAAAAATGGGACGTCGGGCTCCGGCCCCCGAAGGGCCAGCGAAAATCGCTCATACTTCGGATCCTCAAGGCCCTCCTGGAGGGCCATCCCATTGAGGATCACTTTGCCGATGTCATGCAACAGGCCGGTGCTGTAGGCGACTCCGTCCGCCGCGTATTTTCGCTGCCGCGCGATCCCCATGGTAAGGGTGGCGACCAACTCACTGTGGCGCTGGAAGGCCCCTGCCTGCAGACCGTATAACCGCAGTTCCTTCCGCCCCGCCTGGGCCACCCCGCAAGACAGCACGATCAATCGGGCCTGCTCGGTGCCAATCAGGGTAAGAGCCTCGCCAATGCTCCCGACGCGCCCACGCATTCCCAGGACGGGCGAGTTGGCCATCCGTAAAATCGCGGCGGAAATCCCAACGTCCTGGCTTGCCGCTTCGGCGATTCGCCGCGGGGAAGCATTGGGATCCTGAAGCATGGCCAACATCCGCACGGCGGTGGCCGGGAGAGGCGCAAGGGTCTGCAACATCCTCTTGGTGATCTGAATCGACGCGACCGGCGCGGAACTTCCAGTGACTGCGGGCAACGTCATAGCGGCACTCCGGAGCTTCTCGGATGGATCATAGGCTATCAGTCGGCACAAACCTCGGATAATAGAGCCGTGAGGACTGGTGATTTTGTTCCCCGTGCCGATGTAGTGTGTAACAGACCTATCCACAGCGGCCTCAAGGAGAAATCGATGATGGCAGGATCCGTGCGAGAGGCGATTCCCGTAATCAATGCCTCCTTGGCGACCGTGTTTCTGGACGCCCTGGCCCATGCCGGCGGCCAACTGGCCGAACTGGTGGAGCGGGATATTATCTTTCGTGGCTCAAATGTGGCCTACGTTCGTCTGGAGGAGTTGCCACTCTGTCACGCGGATGGGCCGGAAACCCCGGTCACGGCAGTCTATCTCGCATTCTCTGGCGGGATCGATGGCCATGTGGTGTTGAGCATGACTCCAGAGGCGGCCGGGCGCCTCTCCCGTATCCTCCTGATGTACGACACCGATCTCGACACGCCCGAACTGCTGTTTCTGGCCGATTCGATGGTGGGAGAGCTCGGGAATATCATCGCGTCCGCCTTTCTCAACGCGGTCGCGAACGAGGCCGGGCTCACCGTCTTCCCCACCCCGCCCTGCGTCGTCCATGACATGTGGGGGGCGGTACTCCAGTCCGTCGTGGTTGAGGTAGCACAGGAACAGTCCTATGGCATCCTGGTGGAATCGAGCCTGATCGTGGATGGCGATCCTCTTGAGGGTACGCTGATCGTTCTTCCGTCCCTGGCTTCATGTATGCGGTTGGAGGAGGTTCTCTCGCTGCGCGCCGGCTCGCGCCGAGGCGTTGCCTGGTAAGCTCTTGGCGCGGTTCGCGAAACCTCAGCCGTTCCGTTAGGCTATGGGGATGGACGGACTCCCATATCTCGCGCGCAGAATAGCCGACCTTGACGGCACGTTGGGCTACCCTCATCTTGCCACTGACGCCGACCCAGACCTTGTCCGCTGCATCGTGGTCATGGAACAGGTAACCAGCACCGGCCCGATCCGAGACACCCACCGCATGCCGTTGGTCACGGCGTCGGAGGCGGACGCGCTCGTCGGGGGTTGCCGGCTCCTGGCCCGTCTGAAGGCCGCGGCGCCGGAAATCGTCACCGGCCCACTCCGCCTCGACACTCAATACTGGATCGCCACCGGCAAGCCAAGCCATGTGCCGCCTGGGGATCGAACCCTAAGCGAATCCAGCTTTATCACCGCGGCCAACAGAGCGACGGCCGGACCAAGCACCAAGCCATTTGGGCTTGGGCTTTTCACCGCGACCGGTGGGTTCGCCATTCACGGTATGTGGCGCCTCTACCTTGATCTCAATTGGGGCTCCACCTTGTCTCCCTTGCCCTGGCATACCTGGGCAGTGCAACCTCGTCGCGAGATTAGGATCCGCGAGATCACGACCGCCGCGGATTGGGTGGATTTTGTGCGATCGTACCCAATACAGGATGGTCAGTTGCTGTACCCGGACTGGAGCGCCGCCGCACGCGACTGGGACGCGGTGCATATGACCTTGCGCGCCATCACCGCGTCCCAGGGACTCTACTTCCCGGCCGAGCGAGGAATTGTCGCCGCCCCGTACTGGGACATTGAATCAACCCTCTGGCTGCGCTGGTGTTTCAATTCGGTCCACCTGGTCGAGGTGACTGGCTAGTACACCTTCCAGCCACCTCGCCGCCATGCACCACCGTCATTCCGGAGAAGAACGTAACCGAACCGTACGGTACACTTAACTTTACCTTGCAATGGCTGGCTGCCCAGCCTGGAAGGGGAGTTGGTGGGTCGTCGCATTCTTGGGCTTGATGCCCTGCGTTTCCTCTGCGCGTTGTGCGTGGTACAGGGGCATCTGCGCCTCTCTGGCTATCTGATCTTGGATCACCTCCACGGGCCGAGCGGCCTGGTCTATTGGGTGACGGTCGCGGTCAACCAGGGCATCCCTATCCCCAACGGGCCAAACGCGGTCATCGTCTTCTTCGTTATCTCGGGATTCTGCATTCACTATCCGTACCGGAATGCGAAGAAGCTGAACTTCCGCCAGTTCATCGTGCGCCGCTACATCCGAGTCGGCGTGCCGGCGGTGGTGGCAGGGATCTTCCTCTATCAAAGCGGCTTCCACAGTTTGCAGGATTCGGTGCTGTGGAGCGTCCTATGCGAAATAATCTATTACTCGATCTATCCGCTCCTGATCGGCCTCAAGCGACGTTTTGGCTGGCCGCTGCTGATCGGCGGATCTTTCCTTCTGGCGTACGCGGTGGTCGCCTCGCGCATGGGGGGCCTCTATGACGGAGACTTCCCTTCCCTGGGAGCGGGCCTGACCTGGATTCTCGGCCTCCCCTGCTGGCTCCTGGGCTGCTTTCTGGCCGAAAAGCACGCCGGTTTCCGGGCCCATGGGTGGAAAGTCCAATGGCTCTTCCGCTGCGGTATCGTACTGGCGTCCTTTTCCATAACCACCCTCCGATTCCACCAGGGAATCGGCTACTACTGGTCGGAGCCCGCCCTGGGTATCCTGATCTATTTCTGGCTGGGCACCGAGATTGCGTACTATAGCGTCCGCCGGCCATGGAAGTGGCTGGAGTGGTGTGGAAGCTGGAGCTATTCCCTGTATCTCTTTCACGCGCCGATCGCCATATACGTGGGACACCTGTTCAATCCGAGTCTGAGTGAGTCACCACGTTTGCTGGTGGAACTGGTCGCGCTGCTGGTAGGATCATATTTGTTGTACCGCGTAGTCGAGCGCCCGGCCCACCTGGCGGCGCGCGCCTATGGCAGAGAAGATCGGGTGCGACCAGCGGCCGCGCCGGCGGCGTGAGCGCCGGTTAGGCGATTCGACGGCGGATCCACCAAACGGTGTGCATCGCGATCTCTCTCTACCCCAGCCGAACCCGCGGATCCAGCACGGCCACCGCGATGTCCACGATCAGGTTGAGGGCCACGACCACCAGGCCGGCCAGGAGCACGGTGCCCATGACCAGGGGGATGTCGAGCGACTTGAGCGCGATAAATGCCTGGAGGCCCATCCCCGGCCAATTGACCACGCTCTCCACCACCACCACGCCGCCCAGGAGGGTAGCGAGATCGGCGCCGATGATCGGCAGGAGGGGGAGAATAGCGATCGGGAGGATGTGGCGGAGCAGAAGGCGGCGGCGCGAGACTCCCTTGGCCCGCGCGGCCCGAATGAACTCCAGCCGTCTGGTCTCCAGCAACGAGGTGCGCAGCAGCCGAGAGTACCAGGCACCCCCAGGAATCCCAATCGCCAGGGCCGGCAGGATCACGTACTTCGGCCAGGGCTCCCCGTAGCCGCCCAGGGGCAGGAGATGGCTGGCCGAGCCGAGACCGAGGAGAAGAAGGAGAGCCACGATAAAGGTGGGAGTGGAAATCGAGACAGCCGTAAGGGCCAGGAGGGCGCGGTCCAGCCAGCCACCCGCCCGGGCAGCGGCCAGGACACCCAGCGGGAAGGCCACCAACATCTCGCAGATAATCCCCGCCAGCGCGAGCTTCACCGTGTTGGGGAAGCGGGAGAGGATGGCGGGGAGCACGTCCTCGTCCTGCATATACGAGCGGCCCAGGTCGCCACGGACCACATGACTCATATAAGTCAAGTAGCGGATCGGGGCTGGCTGATCGAGCCCCCACGAATGGCGGATCTCCACCACCACGATCGGGGTCGCCTGCTGGCCGGCAAGCAAACGGGCGGGGTCGCCCGGCACCAGGCTCAGCAACGCGAAGCTGAGGATGGAGATTCCCACCAGCACGAGCACCGCCAAAAGAATCCGCTTTACGATGAAGGTCAGCACCGCCGCCGCTCCCTTACGTTCATCCGGTCGCCGTGGCCCGGCGCAGACCCTCACCCACCAGCGTGAAGCCCAATACGGTGAGGACGATCGCCAGGGCGGGATAAAGAAGGAGTGGTGGATCGCTCTGGTAAAAATCGAGCGCGATGTTGAGCATCACGCCCCAGGAGAGATCGGTGGCGGGAATGCCCAGCCCGAGGAAACTGAGAGTGGATTCGAGGCTCACCGCCGTGGCGACCCCGAGGGTCGTGTAGACCAGCATGATCGGCACGACCTGGGGAGCGATATGCCGGACTAGTATCCTGAGGTTGCCGGCGCCCAGGGCGCGGGCCGCCTCGACGTAGTCGCGTTCGCGGACCGTCAGCGCCTGGGCATAGACGGTTCGGGCCAGGGGCGGCCAGGCGACCGCGGCAACCACGGCCACCACGCTCCCGAAGCCGGCGCCGAAGGCCGCCGCCAGGGCCATGGCCAGCAGAACCGGGGGGAAGGCGAGGAGCACGTCGGTTACCCGCATCAAGAGAACATCCATCCAGCCGCGGAGATACCCGGCCAGGCAGCCTACCGCAACGCCAACCAGAGCGGTCATGGCCATGGCAACCGCCGCGATAGCCAGCGAGACACGGCTGCTCCAGAGGAGCCGGCTCAATACGTCCCGGCCTTGCGGGTCGGTACCGAGGAGAAACTTCGCCGTGTGGCCGAGCGGCCCCCCAGTGTCGTTGGTCCCATCATCAAAAATGAAGTTGGGATCATGAGGGGACAGTAGAGGGGCCAGGAGGGCCAGCGAGAGTACGACGATCACCAACATGACCCCGATCACGGCCCCAGGATCGCGGAGAAGCTTCCCCAGGGTTCCCGATCGTGACCACCGCCTCTGGGCATCGGCAGGCCCGGCCAGTTCAAGGCGAGCGGCGGCGGCGTCCTGCACTCTTCACACTCCGGCGCCGGGCACGAAAAGGCTCTCCGTACCCGGCGCCATACATACTACCGCCGCTGGGCGTAGGCCCACTCGTTAAAGCTATAGGCCGGAGTCCAGCCAAGACTGGCCACGTGAGGTCCATCCAGATTGAACCGCAACCGGTAGAATAACGGGACGGCCGCCACGTCGTCCACCAAGATCCGCTGGATCCGGGCATACACCGCGTTGCGCGCGGCGCCGAACGGCAGCGCCTCGGCCTGCGCCGTCAAGGTATCGACCTTCGGATTTTGGTAGCGGCTAAAATTCAAGCCGCCATTGAACCCGTCCGCGGTATAGGTGGGATCCACGAAATCAAAGGCATCGGGATAATCCATTCCCCAATAGCCGAAGATAATCGTGTAGCCCTTATTGGTGAAGATCAGGTTGCCTGCCACGGAATCGGAGACGCCTTTCACCTTCACCTTGAAGCCGGCGGCCCGCAGATCCTGGACCACCACCGGCTCCTCAACCGGATCATTCGATGCCCCCTCATCGACCAGCACTTCCACTGGCGTCCCATTGTAACCGGCAGCTTTCAGCAACGCCGCCGCCTTGGCGGGATTATACCCATAGTCCTGGAAGCCAGGATCGTGCTGTAGGACGGCCGGAGGGTAAATCTGAGTACTGACCGTGGCCTGACCCCGATAGCGCTTCACCAGTTGCTTTTTGTCGATCGCGTAGGCCACGGCCTGGCGGACAAGCTTGTTATTGAACGGCGGAATCAAGTTGTTGATGTACAGCACATTGGTGGTGCCGGATGGCTGGGTTGGTTCGACGTATTGCTTGAACGCCGGATCGTTCGACAATTCAAACGCGGTCTCGGGACTCAAATCGGAGGAATCGCCGATCGCGTCGATCTGGCCGCTTTTCCATCGCAACACTTCCAGACTCTTCCCCACGTTGAATTCGAAGGTAATGCCATCCAGGTACGGCAGGCCCTTGACGAAATACAGGGGATTGCGGACTAGGATCGCTTTCTGACCCTTCACCCACTGCTTGAGCATGAAGGGGCCGGTCCCCACTGGATGCGAGCCGAAGTCAGCCCCGTACTTAGCCACCGCTTCCTTGGGAACGATGAAGTTGCCTGTATAAGCCAGGGCATAGGGAAAGGACGAGAGCGAGCGAGCCAGGGTAAAGCGGACCGTGTACTTGTCTAGCGCCTGAACCCCGGAGACGCTGGCTGCCTTTCCACCGGCATAGGCGGCGGCGCCCTGAATAGCCATGTCGTCGCCCGCGAAGGGAGAGGCTTGCGGCTTGAGTTTGGGATTCAGGGTCCGGTTGATCGTATAGACCACATCGGCGGCGGTCAGCTCGCGGGCGGTAAAGCCGACCCCGTTGAACTCAACCCCATGTTTCAGGTGAACGGTGAAGACTTTCTGATCGGCGGATACCTGAGGGAACCCAGCGGCAATATCCGGGATCAGTTTTCCCTTCACGTTTATCCGATAGAGGCCACTGAACAAGGCGCCCGTGGTGATGCCGTTATCGGGCGGGTTGATCGACTCCGCCGGGTCGAACGTGGCGGCATCAATGCTATAATCCACCGTGATCGATCCGCCGGCGGCTGCCCTGACCGAGCGCGGGGCGCTTAGCTGGTTGCCCAGCCCAACCGCCGGTACGCTGAGAACGGCCGCCGCGCCGAGATGGGCGACCAGACGACGAGTACGCATAAGCCCCTAAACGCTCCTCTCTCCGGTCCAGCGCCCTTACGGCAGCCTGGACCATCACAATAATCAGCCGGCACGCGCGCTTGCCGGATTATTCAAGTAAATCGATGAAACAGGGTGAGTATAGCAGGGCGACCGGGTCCGGCGTACCGGGTGGGCGGTGAAACGGGTCGCCAGGCGCGTGCGTTCCTAGTGTACAGGAGTCACGGGCTGGCTATACTCACACTAGTCGAGTAAGGTGCGCATCGCGATCGAGGAGGCGACGCCGACCGGCTGCACGGTCACGATCTAGGAGCGCGGGTTTCCAGGCCCGCTCATTTCGGTAACGGATCGGCATCCCGGTAGCGCGATGGAGTCCCGCGGCGGGTCACCCAAGCGGGCCCGGAGACCCGCGCTCCAAAAGGCTGCGTTCGCTCAGGCGTAGTGGTCAAGGAAGATAGCAGGGAGGCACCGACTCCGGTCGGCTGACAGGGACGAGGTGACTCTCGTCGCGGGTAGGACGCCGTGAGGGCGTACTTTTTTAGAGAGTGGGAGGCGAAACATGCGCGCGAACCATGTGAAGCAGCGTTTGGCGGCGGGCGAGCCATCAATTGGGACGTGGCTGGGGCTCCCCTCGCCCGAAGCGGCGGAGTTCGTCAGCGGGCTCGGGTTCGACTGGCTGGTCGTGGACACCGAGCATAGCCCGATCGACATCAGAACCCTGGCTCTGATGTTTACCGCCATGGCGCACTCGCAGGTGGCGCCAATGGTCCGCATTCCCTGGAATACCCCGGAGCATTTCAAGCGCGTGCTGGACGCCGGGGCCTGGGGCGTGGTGGTCCCCATGGTCAACACCCGGGCCGAGGCGGAAGAGGCGGCCGCCGCGATGCGCTACCCCCTGGTGGGAAGCCGTAGCGTGGGTGGTCGCCGCCATGGGGTGAGCTTTAACGCTCATGCTGCCCACTATTTTGGCCATGCCAATGATGAGCTACTGCTAGTAGTACAGATCGAACACATCAGGGGAGTCGAGAACGCCGACGCTATCCTGAGCGTGCCTGGGATCGACGCCTGTTTCATCGGGCCGAACGATCTTGCCGCCTCGATGGGCATCGGAGTGGGGGTGCCGCTGGAAAGCGATCACTCAGAGCTTCAGGCGGCAATCACCACGATTGGCGAGGCGTGTCGGCGCCACGGGGTCGCTCCCGGTATTCACTGCTCGGATGCCGCCGGGGTTCGCCGGCGGATCGCCGAGGGATTCCAGTTTTGCGCCCTGGCGAGCGAGGTGCACTATATGATGACCGGCCTCGAAGCCGATCTGGCGAGGACAGGCTGGGGGCGAAGCCCTTCGGCAATCGTTGATCGGACGACCATCGATGGCTCGGTGAGTTACTAATTCATCAGGGTGGAAGTAGGGGCACCCCTCGTGGGTGCCCTCGTGCGAGCCGCCAAGGGCACCCACGAGGGGTGCCCCTACAACCGATGGCGGACTTGCGCCAAGCTGTAATAGTGACAATAAAGGAAAGGTGCTCATGACCAAGTATCCCGTGTATGTGCGCGGCATCGCGACCGAGCCAAAGGTCGCCCTCACCTTCGATGACGGACCGAATCCTCCTCGGACCGAGCAACTGCTCCGGATTCTGGCCGAATCCGGCGCTCGCGCTACCTTCTTTACGATGGGAAAGTGGGCCGAGCGGTTTCCCCGAACCGTGGAGCGCGTTCTGGCGGCTGGTCATCTGGTTGGGAACCATGGCTATTCGGGTCAGGGATGCATTGGTGACTATGACGAGGCGGAGGCGGTAATCGGTCATCTTACCGGCGCTCCGAGCCGGTACCTGCGTCCACATACCTTCAACTACGAGGCCTATTTCCAGTCACGCATTTCCCGCCTACCTGAAAGTTTCACCATTGGCCGCGATATCGACGCCGACGACTGGAAGACCACGGATCCCGACATCATCGTGCGGGCCGTACTGGATCACCCTAGCCTGGGACCGGGATCAATTATCGTCCTTCATGATGGGGCGGAGAATGAGGAAGCGGCGATTCGCCTGGGGCGTCCGCTTCCCATGTTGGCGGCGCTCCCGCGGATCATCGGCTGCCTGAAGGAGCGCGGTCTCTGGTGCGTGCGCGTGGACGAGATGACCCTGGCGGAGCCGCTCTTCTGGGCGGCGGGAGCGGCAACCGAGGCGCTGGAGGCACACGACCATCTGGCGCCGCGAGCGAACGCGCTGACCAAAACATAGAGCCAACTCGGGTATCCCGGGCCGCTATATTGACTTCCCTTCAGGTGCTCGCGGTCCCCGCCGGGATCGCGGAGGAACCGTTCATGGCGGGCTGGTAATCCTCGGAGGTTGGAGCGGGCGCGGTCCGCGGCTCCGCCTCCAGGGGCAGATTGGTCCCGCCAAGCCGGTTCACCTCGCCTCCGTGCCGAAGAAGGATCCGAACCGCGTCCTCTTCGCGAT
>JANWHO010000141.1 GCA_025450375.1 Chloroflexota bacterium | reverse complement strand
CTTCCGCCGCCTCGGGTGCTTTCTGGGCGCTGCGCCAGAGAATGGCGGCGGCGGCCTCGGGGGAAGCGACGGAGTAGGTGCTGTGTTCGAGCATCAGCACCCGATCCGCCACCCCGATCGCCAGCGCCCCTCCGCTATTGGCCTCGCCCGTGACCACGGAGACAATCGGCACCCGCAGCGAACACATGGTAGCGATTGAGGTGGCTATCGCCTCCACCTGCCCGCGCTCCTCGTCGGCCACCCCAACATTGGCGCCGGGCGTGTCGATCATGGTGATCACCGGAAGGCCCAACTTCTCGGCCAGGCAAAAGAGGCGCTGCGCCTTACGGAAGCCCTCGGGGCCGGGCATGCCAAAGTTGCGATCCACGTTCTCTCGAGTGTCGCGGCCCTTCTGGTGCGCCACCACCATGACCGATCGCCCCTCAAGGAAGGCCGGGCCGCCGATAACCGCGTGATCGTCGCCGAATCGGCGGTCACCATGCAGTTCCACGAAATCGGTGAAGGTCAGCCGGAGGTAGTCCAATGGATGAGGGCGCGCGCTATGCCGAGCCACCTGCACCTTTTGCCAGGGCCGAAGCTGTGCATAGATGGCGGCCAGGCGCTCATCTAGCTGCCGGCGCAGACGCGCCACCACCCGATCGCCCTCGTCGTCGCCGGGCTTTGTCGCCGCCCGAGCCTTATCCAATTCGGTCTGCAACTCGGTGAGCGGAGCCTCGAACTCCAGGCTAGTCTGCAAGGCCCAGGCCCTCGCCAACTCCAGTGAGTTCCGCTTCCTGGCGCCGTTCACCCCATTCGCTGGGGGAGATGCGCCGGCAGGGGCCATTGGTCAGCAAACGGAGGAGCCTCCCAATGACACTCCGCAATTCCCCGCGGGCGCAGATCATGTCGATCATCCCATGGGCCAGCATGGATTCGGAGGTAGCGGTCCCAGGGGGCAGTTTCTGGCGGATCGCCTGCTCGATCACCCTTGGTCCCGCGAAACCGATGAAGGCGCCGGGCTCGGCAATCGTAATATCGCCCAGCATGGCGTAGCTCGCGGGCACCCCACCAACCGTGGGATCGGTCAACAGGGAGATGTAGGGCATCCCCACCCGGCCCAGACGGGCCAGGGCGGCCGTGGTCTTGGCCATTTGCATCAGGGCGAATACGCCTTCATGCTGGCGCGCCCCGCCGGTCGCGACCACGCTGACGAATGGCAGGCGACGCGCTACCGCCAGATCAATCGCGCGGGCAATCTTTTCCCCCACCGCGACACCCATACTGCCGCCCTGGAAGAAGTAGTTGTTCGCCGCGACCACGATTGCTACCTCTTCAATGGCGCCGAGCCCATAGACCAATGCCTCCGGAGTCCCCGCCTTCCGTTCATACCCTGGGATTTTGTCCGCGTATGCCTGGCCCTCGCTACGAAACGAGAGGGGATCGGCGCCGCGCAGATCGTGATCCAACTCCTCGAAAGTATCGGGATCCAACAGCAGCGCCAGGCGCTCCTGTGAGGACAGCCTGAAGTGGAAGCGGCACTTTGGACATACCTTGAGGTTGTCCTCATATTCCTTGGCATAGAGTTGCTCGCTGCACGATGGGCACCGAATCCATAACTGGCCCAATTGTTCGGCGTGAGGATGTTCACCGAAGGGGAGCGGAAGATGAAGCGGGCGGCGGCGTAGGAACTCCCTCATAGAGATCCTCCCTGAACGCACCTAGTCTTGAGCATCATGATCCTCATATTCCGTCTGGTGGTCCAATTCGGGAATGGACTCGTCCCAGGCACGCAAGAACTCGGTGGCTCGGTCAAGGTCGGCATCCCGGACCAACAAGCGGCACGGACTAATGACACCCAGGTAAGCGACCGCGTCACTGGTTTGCACCAGACAGGCTATCCCTTCACCGGTCAGCAAATTGCGCACCATTTCCGCTTCCATTTGCGAGGATGCGGTAGCTACTTGCGCCCAGTGGTCTTGACCCATGCCCCTCGTCACGCACCCCGCTCGGAGAGCCGTGTTCCCAATCGGAATGCGAGCTCGGCACGCGACTCCACGTTATACATTGGAGACCAGTATAGCATGGCTAGCGCGTTCACGCGCGACGACGATCCCTGCTTAAACATAGAACATGACGGCCCCGCTGGACCGCAATTCGCTCTCGCGCCGGGCCAGGTCGGCCACCGTTACGCCGCCGAAAAGCCCGACCAGCGCTTCGTGGGCGCGGGCCCAGACTTCACTGATCGCGCCCCCAATCGGCTCGCCCTCGGCGCCGTCCACCCGCTCGAGTTCTAGCGGAGATCCTTCCAGGGCTTCGATCACGTCGAGGACGGTAATCTCTTCGGCCCGTCGGGCCAAGGTGCAGCCGCCATGGGCGCCGCGGTGGCTCACCACAAGCCCCGCATTTTTCAGGGCGGTAATTTGCTGCTCCAGGAAGCGCTCCGGGATCCCCTGACGCACCGCTATTTCGCGGGTGGTGAGGCGGGCGCCGCCGGCCGCGTCCTGATGGAGTGACATGTCCATAAGAGCCAGCAATCCGTAACGGGTCTTGGCCGAAAATCGCATCGCGCTTCTTCCCGTGGCTGTTACATACTATACGCTTAACCATAGTCGCTTTAGGAGATTTCGACCAGCAACCCAGGCACGCGGAATTTTCGGGTGAGATCGCTTGTTTAGGCTTGCGGTCTGCCCGTATACTTTAACCACCTAATGCACGGCCAGGGCGGATCGCTCCCGGATGGAGGCCCATCACTCATGCAGCGCTCGACACAACCTACCTATCAGCAGGGTTTGGGCGCTATCGGGCGCTATCTTGACCAGTATGGTTTCGAGGACCTGCTTCTTTGTGAATTGGATGACGGGTTCGTCGGCAGAGTCACTCAGGGTGGCAAACTGGTGGAAGCGATTCCGTTTCCCGTGGCCGACCTGCAAACCATGGTCCGTCAGCCGAGAAGCTCGGGGGAGCCGGCAACCCAGTCCCGTGGCGCCAGTCAGGAGTCAAGCTCCTTTATTCGGAGGGCGCTCGGAGGATACCAGGAGTTTCTCGGTGCGCTTGGAGCCCAATGCGACCTCCTCCAGGCCTCGGCCATCCTGGTGATTGAGCTTGCGGATGAAGTGTTGTTCACCTTCCGAGCTGGGGGGACGTCCGACGATCTCGGCGAGTCCCTGGTCCGTGAGTTTCTCTACGATGATGCCGGCGTGCGCCAACTGCTGCTCGGTAACGCTCCGACCTTCGGCTAACGATGCTCCGGCAGGGGCGGGTGAGGCGGATGGGATAATGCCTCCCGCTGGGCGTATCCTGACCGGTTCATGGGCCGGCGGCACGGGCGGCGCCCGTCAAATGACGAGGCGGAATGGCCCGGCATTGACAGCCTGCGGCACTACGCTATGATCTAAGAAAAGAAGTGAGGTGCTTGTGAACGTAAGCGGACGTTTAGCCGCGTTGGCTCCCTCCGCCACCATGGCAATCGATGCGAAACAACGGGCCATGCGACGGGAGGGCTTGCCGGTGATCTCGTTTGGGGCGGGTGAACCCGATTTCCCTACTCCGGCGCCTATAGCTCGCGCCGGCGTGGCCGCGATTGACGCCGGCTATACCAAATACACAGCTGTGAATGGGATCCCCGAATTGCGCGAGGCGATCGCGGGGCGCCTGCTGGCCGATATCGGCGCGCACTACTCGCCCGACCAGATCGTGGTCACCAGTGGGGCCAAGGAGGCGCTGTTCAATGCCTTTCAGGCTCTGGTAGACCCCGGTGATGAGGTGATTATCCCGGCGCCCTATTGGGTCAGCTATGAGGCACAGGTACAACTGGCCGGCGGTATACCGGTGATCATCGCCACGCGCGAGGAGGATGGATTCAAGCTCCAGCCCGCCGACCTCCGGGAACGCCTGACCTCGCGGACCCGCTTGCTGGTGCTCAATACTCCCAGCAACCCGACCGGGAGTGTCTATTCCACCGAGGAGTTGCGGGCCCTGGGCGATGTGCTGGAAGCGACCTCGGTGGGGGTCATTAGCGACGAGATTTATCAGCGTATTAGCTACTCCGGGCCTAGCCCAAGCTTCGTGGCCGCCGTCCCCGCGCTCGCCGATCGAACCGTCCTGATCAATGGCGCCTCCAAGTCGTACAGCATGACTGGCTGGCGCATCGGCTTCGCCGCCGGACCACTACCCGTGATCAAGGCCATGGCGGGGATCCAGAGCCATAGCACCTCCAATGCCACCTCGGTCGCCCAGTACGCGGCGGTCGAGGCCTTCCAGGGTCCACAGGATGCCGTCGATCAGATGGCACGGGCTTTCAAGGAACGGCGTGATGTGATCGTTGGGTTGCTCAATGAAATTCCCGGGGTGCGTTGCGCAATGCCCGAGGGAGCATTCTACGCCTTCCCCAATGTTCAGGGTGTTCTCGGAAGAAGCATGGGTGGCCACGTAATTAATTCGTCGCTCGACCTGGCCAACTATCTCCTCGAGAAGGCGTACGTGGCCACCGTTCCCGGGGAGGCGTTCGGCACTCCAGGGTACCTACGCCTTTCGTATGCGTGCGGCATGGACGCGATCCATGCGGGATTGACCCGGATTAAGGAGACGCTAACACCGTCCTGATCAAGGAGGACGCCGGTGCCGTGGTTTGTCTGGCTCATCATCGCGGCTATGGCGCTTGCCGGTGAAGTGGCCAGCACCGCCTTTGTCCTGGTATACGTAGGGGCGGCGGCCATCCTGACGGCGGTGCTCGCCGCCGTGGGTCTTCCCACCGCCCTGCAATTGGCGGTGTTCGTACCGGTGACCGTCGCCCTTTTGACGGTCGTGCGGCCCCATACGCTTGCGCGCCTTGGCGTCTCACGCCAACCGATGCAGCTTACCGGCCACTCCCGCCTGGTGGATCGCCAGGCAGTGGTCGAGCAAGAAGTGAGCGACGACGCGGGCCTGGTCCAGCTAGGGGTAGGTGAGTATTGGTCGGCCCGCGCCTATCCACCCGGAACCCTCATCCCTAAAGGCTCGATCGTCCGGGTGATGTTCGTGCAAGGGTTGATCGTGCATGTGACCATCCCCACCGAGTCTGGCCGACTACCCGAGTTGCCCACCGGTTAAGTACACTTCGGGAGAAAGGAGCCAACATCATGACCGGTTTAGAAATCGTTCTTGGAGTGATTGTGGTGGCCTTCGTAACCATGCTGGTCAACACATTTCGTATCGTGCCGCAGGCTCGCGTGGGGATCGTGCAGCGCCTGGGCAACTATCATCGGAGCGCCGAAAGCGGACTGACCGTGGTTATCCCGTTGATTGATCGGATGTTGCCGCTCCTTGATCTCCGCGAGCAGGTGGTCAGCTTCCGGCCACAGCCGGTGATCACCTCCGACAATGTCACGATCAATGTGACGAGCGTCATCTACTACCAGATTCTCGACCCAAAGAGCGCCACCTATCAGGTAGCCAACCTCCTTCCCGCCATGGAGCAGATTGCCCAGACTACCCTGCGAAACGTGATGGGCAGCCTTACCCTGGATGTCAGCCTGACCAGCCGGGACGAGATCAACATGCGCTTGCGTTCCGTCCTGGACGAGGTAACGGAAAAGTGGGGTGTCCGCATCACCCGCGTGGAGTTGAAGGATATCAGCCCGCCGAAAGACATCCAGGTCGCCATGGAAAAGCAAATGCAGGCGGAGCGGAATAAGCGGGCGGCCATCCTCACCGCCGAGGGCGAGGCGCAAGCGGCCATTCTCCGGGCCGATGGCGATAAGAAGGCGGTGATTCTGGCCAGTGAAGGTCAGAGGCAAGCAGCCATGCTCCGCGCCCAGGGCGAGGCGAAGGCCATGATCACCGTGCAAGAGGCCCAGGCCGAGGCGGTTCGCATGGTGTTCGAGGCGGTCAACGAGGCGGGCGCCACCCCTGAGGCAATGCAGTTCCAGTACATGCAGATGCTGCCCAAGCTGGCCGAGAACCCAGCCAACAAGGTGCTTGTCGTGCCGGCGGACATGGCTGGGCTAGCCGGCCTGTCCACCAGCTTCGCCCAGGTTGGCAGTCAATCCGTCCAGGAATCGACGAACGGCAAGGGCCCGACCGCGCTGCCGGAAGGTAAGCAGCAGGGGAATCAACAGCCGGCCCTTCAGCAATCAAATGGCGGAGCCCCATTGAAGGGCTGAAATCGCCCAGTATGCGGTGAACAGGGTTTGATGGAATGGCATGTGGCGGTCGCCCAGTTGCGGCCAAAGAAGGGTGACTACGGGTATGCTCTTGGGCATCTGGGCGAGACACTGGGACAACTGGACGGCGCCGACGAGCCCCTGGATGTCCTGGTTCTCCCGGAGATGGCCCTCACGGGTTATTTTCTCCAGGGCGGCA
Organism: Chloroflexota bacterium; assembly: GCA_025450375.1. The sequence goes on along the minus strand of JANWHO010000141.1, from coordinate 1,242 downwards.
TCGCGGAAGTCGCCCGATCAACCGAACAGTTCTTCGAGGAACTGACCGCCCTCTTCCGGCAGGCGACGCGGGCCGGCCGGCCGCCGATGGATATCGTCATTGGCTTCCCCGAGCGGCGGGAAAGCCGGCTCTTCAACTCGGTCCTGTATGGCACCCTTAGCCATCGGCAGGAAGAGTCACGCATTCATCACGTCCACCGAAAGATCTTCCTTCCCACCTATGGCGTCTTCGATGAGAAGCGGTATGTGAACCGCGGCCGCGGATTGGCGCCATTCGAGACGCGGGCCGGCCTGGCCGGAATGCTGATCTGCGAGGATGCCTGGCACACGATCACCGGCACCGTACTCGCCCTTGGCGGAGCGCGGATTGTCTACATCCCGGTGGCCTCGCCCGCCCGCGGTTTCGAGGGTGACGTGGTGGCGAACGTGGGACGCTGGCATCGGCTGGCCCAGAGCATGGCCGAGGAACACGCCATTTTCGTGGTCACCGCGAACCTGGTCGGCTTCGAGGGCGGGAAAGGGTTCATCGGCGGTTCCGTGATCGTCAATCCGCTGGGCGAAATCCTGGTCGAAGGGCCGATAGGTGAGGAGTGTATCCTCCGCGCCACCCTCGATCTGGACGAAATCGCCATCGCGCGGGCCGGCTTGCCCCTTCTCGGCGACCTGGAATCACAGCTCCCTGATTTGCTCCACGCCCTGGCTCACGCCGCCGAGCCTCATCCGGAAGGACCACCACCCTCATGACTGACCCCAGCGGACCACTCCCAGTTCTACATGCCCGCTCGCGTCCACCCGACGCTCCGGATTTGCTCCGCCTCAACCCCCAACTCACCACGAAATGGTTGGAAGAGTTCCTCCGCCACGAGATGCGCTTCCGTCGCGGCTTTCAACGGGCGGTGATTGGCATTTCCGGCGGGGTGGACTCGGCCCTCGTGGCCTACCTGTGTGTACGGGCGCTGGGGGCCGAGAACGTGGTGAGCATTCGCATGCCGTATAAAACCAGTAGCCCCGAGAGCCTTGCCCATGGCCGCCTGGTAGCTGAGGCGCTCGGGCTCGAGGAATACACGATCGACATCTCAGCCATGGTTGACGGCTACCTTGGCGGTCAGCCGGAAGCCGATGGGCGCCGCCGGGGCAACGTGATGGCACGCGCTCGGATGACCGTGCTCTTCGACCAGAGTGAGCGCTTTCGCGCGCTCCCCATCGGCACCGGCAACAAATCAGAGCGGCTGCTCGGCTACTT
>JANWHO010000140.1 GCA_025450375.1 Chloroflexota bacterium | reverse complement strand
GGGACTCGAACCCCTATGAGCGTAATGCTCGCTAGCCCCTCAAGCTAGTGCGTCTGCCAGTTCCGCCACCTCGGCATGCTCTTGGCAGTATAGGGCCCGGCGACCAACGTGTCAATCGTGCTTTACATAAATCCACCACCCGGTTGACAGGTGGGTGGCTACACAGTAGACTTTCGAAGAGGCAATACCGAGCGGATGAGGTTCGCGGTGACGTGCGACATGGATGGCTCCCGCGCTGCCGCCCGGGGCTTTTCTTGTCTGATGTGAGACACGCTTAGGGGAAGAATCCGCCCAACGTTGATGACCCGAGAGGGCTGGCCCGTATTGGGCATGTGCAACGTCAGAAGGAGTACGAGAAGAAGTGGGCCGCAAGCCCACTTCTTCTTATCTTCAAGACAAAACGCAGGCGAGGGTAGTGCGGATCACATAGCCTGGGAACGGAAAATACGATGAAGAACGACTTCCTCACGGCGATCCTGCAAATCACTGATGAGAAGCACCTGGCGAAGGATATCGTGATTCAGGCTATCGAGTCCGCCCTCACCGCGACTTACAAGCGCAATCTCGGTTCGGTTCCGGAGGTGCATGTTCGGCTCAACGAGCATACGGGGGAGTTCCGCATTTTCGCCGAGAAGCGGGTGGTGATCGACGCCGAGGATACGCGGGTTGAGATTTCCCTCAAGGATGCACAGGAACTACCGCGAACCTCAAAACTTGGCGACATCGTCGAGGTGGAGATCGAGAAACCACAAGACTTTGGCCGGATCGCCGCGCAGACCGCGCGCCAGGTGATCATGCAGCGGATCAGCGAGGCGGAGCGGGATACCCTGTACGCCGAGTTGATCGGGCGGGAAAATGACCTGCATCCCGGAGTGGTGCAGCGTATCGAGCCGGGCAAGGGCGTGATTCTGGACCTTGGCAAGGTGGAGGCGGTCCTGCCCCCGCAGGAACAGGCGCCTGGCGAACACTATCGGGTTGGCCAGCGGATGAAGGTGTACATGACCCAGGTCAACAAGGGCCAACGCGGCCTGGAAGTGACGGTGTCGCGCACCAATCGGAACCTCGTGAAGCGCCTTTTCGAGCTTGAGGTGCCGGAAATCTTCACCGGGGTGGTGGAAATTAAGGCGATCGCTCGCGATCCGGGGGTCCGGACCAAGGTCGCGGTGGCGGCGCGGGTGGACGGAGTGGACCCGGTTGGCGCTTGTGTTGGTCAGCGCGGAGTGCGGATTCAGAACGTGGTCAACGAACTGAACGGAGAAAAAATAGACGTGGCCCAGTGGCACCCCGACCCCGCTACCTTCGTCGCCAACGCCTTGAGGCCGGCTACCGTCCTCAAGGTCAGCGTGGATGAAGCGGCCAAGAGCGCCGTGGTAGTGGTTCCGGAACGGGAGCTTTCCCTGGCGATCGGGAAGGACGGGCAAAATGCCCGCCTGGCGGCCCGCCTGACCGGCTGGCGAATCGACATAAAGAAGCCTTCCGATCAGCCGGTCAGCGGGCCGGCCGGGCAGCCAGCGGGCGCGCATGCCGCCGAGAAGGGATAGCGCATATGGCGGAAAAGGCGACCGCGCCGATCAAGAAAACCAAGGCGCGCGCGCCGCGGCCACTCCCGGAGCGGACCTGCGTTGCCTGTCGAGTCTCCCGGCCCAAGCGCCACTTGGTGCGCTTGGTGCGGACGGCAGAGGGAACGGTTGAGGTAGACAAAACAGGAAAGCGGGCCGGACGGGGTGCGTATCTCTGTCCGGCTCAGGTATGCTGGCGGCTGGCCCGGACTCGGAAGAGTCTGGATCAAGCCCTGGCGGTGCCGGTCGGCGCCGAGGCATGGGCGGCATTGGACGCATACGCGGAACGATTACCAGTAGCGCTACGAGAGAACTTAGGGGACGGAGAAATTCATGGCGGGACCGAGACCAAATAGCCCCGGTAGGGGCGGAGCAAGAAGACCAGGTGGACGAGGACCGGGCGGACGGCCCACGGGTCGCGGGGGCGGGCGCGGCCCGGGTCCGGTCGTGGCGCCGGTAGAGACCAAGGTCGAGGCGGCAAAGCCGTCGTCGGTAGAGCTTCCCAGTGTGATGACGGTCAAGGAGTTGGCCGAAGTACTGCTGGTTGAGCCCGTGCAGGTGATGAAGCTCCTGATCAAAAACGGCATGATGGCGACGATCAACCAGGAGATCGACTTTGATACCGCCGCCATCGTGGCGACGGAGATGGGGATCGACGCCTCCGAGCAAAAGTTGCAAGCGGCGGAGAGTCAAGATCAGCCGGAGGAGGTGGCCGGGGCGCCGATCGTCGAGGAAGACCCGGCCAAACTGCAGCCGCGCCCTCCGGTGGTCACGATCATGGGCCACGTCGACCATGGGAAGACGACCCTGCTGGACGCGATTCGCCAGACCAACGTCGCGGGCGGCGAGGCGGGCGGCATCACCCAGCACATTGGCGCCTATCAGGTGGAGAAAAACGGGCGGAAAATCACCTTCCTTGATACGCCGGGACACCAGGCGTTCACCCAGATGCGCGCCCGCGGCGCGCAGGTCACGGATCTGGTAATTATCGTGGTCGCGGCCGACGATGGGGTGATGCCGCAAACCCGCGAGGCCATCGCCCATGCGCGGGCGGCCAACGTGCCGATCGTGGTGGCGATCAACAAAATCGACGCCCCCGGAGCCAATCCCGAGCATGTCAAGCAGGAATTGTCCGAGGTTGGAGTACAGGTCGAGCAGTATGGCGGCGACGTGGTGAGCGTCGAGGTGTCGGCCAAGAAGCGCCTGCATCTGGACGAGTTGCTCGACATGATTCTGCTGGTGACCGAGATCCAAGATCTCAAGGCAAATCCGGACCGTCCGGCGATCGGCGCCGTAGTCGAGGCGCGTCTCGACCGGATGAAGGGCCCCATGTGTACGGTGCTGATTCGCGCCGGTACCTTGAGGCTCGGCGAGACCGTGGTGGTCGGCAGCGCGTTCGGGAAGATCCGCGCCATGTACAACGATCGTGGGAAGCCGATCAAGTCGGCGGCCCCCTCGACCCCGGTGGAGATCCTGGGCTTGCTGGAGGTTCCGGCGGCCGGTGATACCTTGCAAGTATTTGGCGACGAGCGGTTCGCCCGCAGCCTCTCCCAAGAGCGGATCCGGGAGCGGCGGGTCGAGTCCTTGCAGCCGACCAAGAAGCTGGGGCTTGCCGACCTGTCGAGCTTTATCCAGGCCGGCCAGATGAAGGATCTGAATATCGTCCTGAAGGGCGATGTGAAAGGCTCCATTGAGGCGGTAACGGGTGCTTTACAGCGGCTCAGTACGGACGCGGTCACGGTCAGGGTGTTGCTCGCCGATACCGGCGCCGTCACCGAGTCGGATATCCAACTGGCGTCCGCCTCGCGAGCCCTGGTGGTCGGCTTCAATGTCAAACTGGACCCCTCGGCGCGGCGGGCGGCGGATGTTTCCGATGTGGACATTCGCTTCTACGACATTATCTACAAGTTGACCGAGGATATCGAGGCCGCCCTCCGTGGCATGCTTGATCCGGTATTCACGGAAGTCGTTACCGGCCACGCCGAGGTGCTTCAGGTGTTCGCGACCTCGAAAACGGAAAAAGCCGCCGGGTCGAGAGTGGTGGATGGGACTATTCATCGCGGCGATCAGGTGCGGGTGATCCGCGACGGCAAGGTGGTCCACGAAGGGAAAGTCGGTTCGCTTCGCCGCGGACGCGAGGACGCGCGCGAGGTTGCCACCGGCTTTGAGTGCGGGATCATGGTTGAGTCGTATAATGACTTCGCGGTGGGAGACATCGTCGAAACCTGGACGCGGGAAAAGGTCGCCTGAGGATGGCCCACTATCGCCAGGAGCGATTGAGTCACGAGATCCAACGTATCGTCAGTGAGATGATGCAGTTTGAGTTACGCGACCCTCGCATCCACATGGCCAGCGTGACCCGGGTCGAGGTAAGCGGCGATATGCGTCATGCCAAGGTCTATATCAGCGCCGTGACCGAGGAGGACCGGGAGGAAGCGGCCCAGGTTCTCCAGCGGGCCCGCGGCTTCCTCCGCAAAGGGGTAGCCTCGCGATTAAGCATGAGGGTGACGCCGGAGTTGCATATCCTCGCGGACAAGGCAATCGTGGGGGGCGACCATGTATTGGCCTTGATCCGCGATCTGGGGGAGCGGGTGGATGGCAATGGGCGCTAACGGCGGGCCGCCGCCGGGTCAGGGCGGCGCCGAGGTGTCGCGCGCGGAGGCGGCGGCCCTGCTTCGGTCCGCCCATTCCATCGTATTGTACACCCATCGAAACCCAGACGGAGACTCCGTCGGCTGCGTCACCGCCCTGGCCTCGACCCTTGAGGGGCTGGGAAAGCGCGTACGGATGGTGTGCCCGGACCCCCTGCCGCCGTATCTGTTGGCGGTCCCATGTTCGGAAGCGATCAGCACCGGCCCGGACCTGGTAACCGCCGACCTGGTGGTAAGCATTGACGTGTCGGATGTCAGCTTGCTGCTCCCCCTCGCGGCGGCCGAACTCGGCTACTTCGCCGGTGTGCACTCGCTCAATATTGACCATCATTTCAGCAATACGCGATACGCACGGTACAATTTAGTAGATCACACGGCCGCGGCGGCCACCGAGATTGTCTTTGATCTGATGCGCGAGCTTGGCGTGCCCCTGGACCTTCCACTCGCCACCTCGCTGATGTATGGCATCGTGAACGACACGCACTCGTTTCAGAATAGCAACACGACCCCCAGAACCCTGGCCATGTCGTCCGAACTGGTGGCCGCCGGCGCGAACCTGAGTCGGATCGTCTTCGATCTCCTCCTGGCGCGGAGCGCCGCGTCGGCTCGTCTCTGGGCCCTGGTGCTGCCAACCCTGCTGTTTCATGACCACGAACGGGTGACCTTCCTGACGGTCAGCCGGGACGCCCTGGCCCGCGCCGGTGCAACCATGACCGACGCCGATGGCCTGGTGGAGTTTCTCCGGAATATCCGGGATGTTGACCTGGCGGTGCTGTTCAAGGAAACCGACTCCGATACCTACCGGCTGAGCATGCGGGCCAGCGACGCGGTTGACGCCACGGTGGTCGCGGGAGCCTTCGGCGGCGGCGGCCATCAGCGCGCGGCGGGTTGCGACATCAGCGCTCCCCTCGCGGTTGCCCAAGCCGATGTGCTGGCGGCGTATCTCGGAGCCCGGCAGGCGGGATAGCACCCTCACATGAACGGCATCCTCGCGGTTGACAAACCCAAAGGGTGGACCTCGCACGACGTGGTGGCACGGGTGCGCCGGTGGAGCGGCCAGCGCCGAGTGGGGCACGCTGGTACCCTGGATCCGATGGCAACCGGGGTCTTGCTGGTCTGCCTGGGCGAGGCGACCCGAATGAGCGACGATCTGATGCGCGGGGTCAAATGGTATCTGGCGCGGATCCAGTTTGGCATCCG
>JANWHO010000139.1 GCA_025450375.1 Chloroflexota bacterium | reverse complement strand
GTCTTCCACGCGCTCAAGCGGGCCAACCTGGAGCGGATCGTGGATCTGCTGCTCCGCGACGCGCGGGAGCGCCTTGCCGGCCAGGGGATCACCCTGGAGGTCAGCGACGAGGTGAAGGCATTCCTGATTGACGAGGGGTACAACGAGGAGTTCGGAGCCCGTCCGCTCCGACGGGCGGTCCAGACCCACGTCGATACCCCGCTCGCCGACGCCATCCTGGCCGGCGCCATTGCCGGCGGCGAGACCGCCGGCCTCCGCCTGGAGGAGGGCGCGGTAAAGGTGATCGCGGTGGAGGAACCGGTGGTGATCCCCTCAGTCGCGTAAGCCAGGAACACAAGCAGAAGGGCGGGGTGCGGTGCACCCGGCCCTTCTGCTTTCTTGATTCAGCCCCGGGTTTCAGGAACATCGAGAGTTAAGCCCACACCGCGTGCGCGCCATCACCAGCGCCGACTGGAAGAGGAGGCCAGTCTTGCCCTGGTCGATACACGCAATCAGCGTGACCTTACACCCGCCGAGGAGCAGTTGCTTGCTGAGCTGGGAGAGCGGCACGACCGCGTGATGGTGCTCCACGCGAAGGCGGTGGCGCTGCTTCGTCGGCGTGACGTCGATGTGTCGGAGCGCGTCGCCCGCGCATGAGTACGATGCGGGCTGGCAGCCGCCCAGGGAGCCGGACGCGGAACAATAGCTCCAGGCGCTCATTGTGCATACCGGCCAGGTTCGGCTGTTCACTCCTAGCGACGATCGGCTGCCCACCACGCGGCGTGGGGCATGCCGCTATCGAGGAGTACCTGCCGGATCGCTTCCTGATCCACCGCCACCCGACGGAGGTTGACATCTAGTCGCCCGCCCTCAACCGTAAGCGTCGCGTATTCCGCCCACGGTGGATTCCGGTGTCCGCCCTGGCGAAACGTCTCATACGATAGGCCGACACTGCCCGGATTGATCACAATGCTCTGGTCAAGGCGCCGCACGAACTGCTCGTGGGTGTGGCCGCCCGCCATGACCAACGTTCGGCGCTCGCCGAGTTTCTCGGCCAACTCTCCATCGGGGGTCGATGCCCGGATCTCGTCCCAGCTTGAACGCGGCGATCCGTGGTAACAGAGCAGTGATTGGCTTTGGCTAGAGCCCAAGGCGATCTCAATCGTGGGCTGGAAGGTGCGGATGTAGTCGCGATCCGCCGGGCCAAGCTGGCTCGCGCACCAGCGCTCCATCTCATGCATGCGGCGTAGCATATCGTCAGCCGCTGGGTGGCGCTCGGGCGCCAGGAGCGACGGGTCCAGCATGAATTCGTCGGCGTTGCCCATCACGACCGGGCAGCCCAGCATCCGCAACCTGGCCAATGTCTCGCGTGGTTGCGGGCCAAGGCCGGAGATGTCGCCCAGACAGACAATCCGCTCGATCCCGTCGCGCTCGATCTCGGCTAGGACCGTGTCGAGCGCCAGTAAGTTGCCGTGTGTGTCGGCGATGATAGCAATGCGCAAGTATGCTCCTCCCTTGGCGGAAGCATGTAGCTAGACCGTCCTGGAACTCACTGTACCAAATGCATGTTTACGAGGCAGTCGATAAAAATGGGACACTCTCTTGACCTAGACCGATCACTGACCGTAGGATACCTTCGCCCTCGCGCGTCCGGCGGTCTCCTCGGTTCGTGGGGCAGGATGGAGGGTCTCCCCGCTTGTGACCAACCCGCCCGTTACCAAACGCGGCCTCCTCGTCCGCTACCTGCGTCCTCAGGGCGCCAGGGTGGTGGTGCTGGCGGTTCTCTTGATCGGTGGCACCCTTCTCCAGTTGGTGAACCCGCGGATCTTGCAAGCATTCATTGATGCCGCCTCCAGTCGGGCCGGCGAGCAGCGTCTTCTCATCTATGCCCTGGTGTTTATTGGCGTCGCGATCAGCCAGCAGGGGCTCTCCGTGTTCGCTACCTACCTCAGCGAACGGGTGGCCTGGACCGCGACCAATAGCCTCCGCTCCGATCTGGCCCTCCATTGCCTCCGCCTCGATCTCTCGTTCCATAAGGAACGGACCCCCGGCGAATTGATCGAGCGGATCGACGGCGACGTGACCGCCCTGGCCAGCTTCTTCTCCCAATTCGTGATCCAGATCCTGGGCAGCCTCCTGCTCTTGGTTGGGGTGCTGATTGCCCTCTGGGTGGTCGATTGGCGGGTGGGCGCGGCGTTGACCGTGTTCGCGGTGGTGTCGCTTCTGGCGATCGTTAGTGTCCGCTCGCTGGCCATCCCTTTCTGGCGGGTGGATCGGCAGGCCAGCGCCGCCCTCTTCGGCTTTATCGAGGAGCGGCTGGCCGGGACGGTCGATATTCGCGCGAACGGCGCCCGGCCCTACGTGATGCGCCGCCTCTACCACCACACGCGGGAGCGGCTCCGGGCTGGGAACAAGGCGCGGTTGATCGGGAGCGTGACCTGGAGCGTGCCGGTGCTCTCCGTGGCGATCGGGAACGCGATCGCTCTGGCCCTGGCCGGCTGGCTCTATCGGCATGGCGGCCTGTCACTGGGTACCGCTTTCATCATCTACTATTACACCCAACTGCTGTTCCAGCCCATGCACCTGATCTCCAATCAGCTCGACACCTTCCAGAAGGCGAGCGCCGGCTTCGTCCGAATCCGCGATCTCCTGGAAACCAGCAGTGCCCTGGTGGATGGGCCGCGCGGCCTGATCCCCAGCGGTCCCCTGGCGGTCGCCTTCCAGGGGGTCAGCTTCGGCTACGAAGGGGACGACCTGGTGGCGCGCGACCTCGACTTCCGCATCGAGCCCGCCCATGTGCTCGGCCTTCTGGGGCGCACCGGGAGTGGGAAAACCACGATCACCCGCCTCCTCCTCCGCCTCTACGACCCCCGCGCGGGCAGCATTACCCTGGGCGGGGTGGAACTCCGGGCCGCCCATCGGGCCGACATCCGCCACGCGATCGGAGTGGTGACTCAGGATGTGCAGTTGTTCCGCGCTACCGTCCGTGAGAATCTCACCTTCTTTGATGCCCAGGTCGACGACGCGCGAATCATGGCGGCCTTGCTCGACCTTGGGCTGGCCGACTGGTACCGCTCCTTGCCCGAGGGCCTGGATACGATGATCGGCTCTGGAGGCAGCGGGCTCTCGGCGGGGGAGGCGCAATTGCTGGCCTTTACCCGCGTGTTTCTCAAGAACCCCAGGGTGATCATTCTGGACGAGGCGTCCTCCCGCCTGGATCCGGCGACCGAGCGGTTGGTCGAGCAGGCGGTGGAGAAGCTGTTGCAGGGAAGAACGGGGATCATCATCGCCCATCGGCTGGCTACCGTGCGGCGGGTAGATGAGATCCTCATTCTGGAGGATGGGCGGGTAGCCGAACATGGGCGCCGAGAGGCACTCGCGCGCGACGGCGCCTCTCGCTTTGCCGGCTTGCTCCGCGCCGGACTGGAGGAGGTGCTGGTATGAGGCCCTGGCGCTATTTCTGGCGACTGATGCGGTTCCGTCCCTGGTTGTTCTGGATCAACTGCGCCGCCATCGTGGCCCTGTTCCTGGTCGAGATGACTCCCGGCCTGGTGGCCCAGGCGTTCTTCAACCGCCTGGGGGCGCCCGGCCACGCCGACCTTGGCCTGTGGTGGCTGATCGCCCTGCTTTTGGCCTCCGCCGCCGGGCGGATCGTCTGCCTGTTCGGCCTCGCGCTCACCAACATGCCGTTCATGCGCACCAGCGCGGCCCTGATGCAGAAGAACCTCCTGCACCGCATCCTGGAGTTGCCCGCCGCCGCCGCGCTGCCCGCGTCACCGGGCGAGGCGATCAGCCGCTTCCGCGACGACATTGATGGGGTAACTGAATCAATGATCATCTTCAACGATCTGATCGCCGCCACCGTATTCGCGGCGGTGGCCCTGGTGATCATGCTCCACATAAGTCTCACGATTACCCTGGCCGTGTTCCTGCCCCTGGTCCTGATCGTGGCGATCACCAGCCTCGCCACCCGCCGGATCGAGCACTACCGGAAGGCCAGCCGCGAGGCCACGGGCGATGTCACCGGCTTCCTGGCCGAAACCTTCGGCGCGGTGCAAGCGGTGCAGGTGGCCGACGCCGATGAGATGGTAGCGGCCCATTTCCGCAAGCTCAACGACGCCCGCCTTCATGCCATGGTGCGCGACAAGACGTTTGACCAGGTGCTGATATCGCTCTACTGGAATACGGTCAATGTGGGCACCGGAATCATTCTGCTCCTGGCCGGTCAGGCCATGGAAGCCCGCACCTTCTCGGTGGGCGATTTCGCCCTCTTCGTCTACTATCTGGGCTGGATCTCCGAATTCAGCAGTCTGGTAGGGATTCTCCTTACCCAGTATCGGCAAAGCGCGATCTCCTTCGGGCGGATGACTACCCTGCTGGCCGGCGCCCCGGCGGCCAGCCTGGTCGAGCATGGACCCGTCTATACGCGGGGCTCATACCCCGAAGTACCGGCGATCCCCGAACGGACCCTGGGGCCGCTGGCGGTGCTGGAGGCGCGGAACCTCGGCTTCCACTATCCGGGCACCTCGCGGGGGATCACCGGGATCAACCTGCGCCTGGAACGCGGATCTTTCACCGTAATCACCGGGCGGATCGGCTCCGGCAAGACGACCCTCTTGCAGGTACTGCTGGGGCTGCTCCCCAAGGACGAAGGGGAGATCCGCTGGAATGGCGTCCTGATCGAGGATCCGGCCTCGTTCTTCGTCCCTCCGCACAGCGCCTACACTCCGCAGGCGCCGCGATTGTTCAGCGAGACCCTGCGGGAGAACATCCTGATGGGCCTGCCCGATGACGGACTGGATCTCCAGGGCACCCTCCGCCTGGCGGTACTGGAGGACGACGTGACCCAGATGCCGCGTGGCCTGGACAGCCTGGTGGGGGCCCGTGGGGTGCGCCTGTCGGGCGGCCAGTTGCAGCGGGCCGCCGCCGCGCGGATGTTCGTGCGGCAACCGGACCTGCTGGTATTCGACGACCTTTCCAGCGCCCTGGACGTGGAGACCGAGAATCTTCTCTGGCAGCGCGTGTTCGCCCACCAAGATGCTACCGTCCTCGCCGTCTCACATCGCGCGGCGGCCCTGCGCCGCGCCGACCAGATCATCGTTGTCCAGGACGGCGCCATCGCGGTAATCAAGAACTGAAGGCTCGCGCTCCCAGGCGGTGATGTCATCCAATGACGTTACCGGTGGTATCAATCCTGAGGAGAGCCGGCCCGCCACCGGCGCATCTCCGCCACCAGGGGCGCCGGGATTTTCTGGCCTGGGCGGGCAAGCTGCCAGTTCACGATCTCCAGCATCGGGCCCGCCAGATCGAGGGCCGAAAGATTCAGGGTACGCGATTCAGCCGCCGGAAGGGCTGCCTGGGCCGGGTGCGCCTGCTTGTATGTCGCCGAGGTTTCGTCGATGAACGAGGGGGCCGGCTGGAGGCTATAGGAGGCCAGATCCGCGCTCGTCAGTTGGGCAGGAGTGTTGATGTTCTGGAACAGGTCGTAGAGGGGCCTGGCGTTCTGATCATAGGTGCTCAGCGCCTGGAAACCGCAGAGGAGTTCGATCGTGCGGAGGACCGACACCTGACTGGTGTGCAGATGGCTGATATAGCCGGGCCTCCCATCGGTCCCTACATGCCTGGCATAGGGGCTGATTACGTAGAGCAGATTGCGGTGACCATCGCGGTGATCCAGTCCGTCCTGGCTGTCATCCTCCATCACGAAGAT
>JANWHO010000138.1 GCA_025450375.1 Chloroflexota bacterium | reverse complement strand
GATGCTCGCTCCGTTCCAGCCGCCGCACCTTCGCGATGGGCCAGATGCGACGGTAGCCGATGGCCAGGAACCGCTCTCCGGCAGTTGGCGGCGGCAGCGCGGGAATCGGTGTGCCGAGGATGGCGTGGACGGTAGCCAATACATGGCGAAGCACCACCCCTACCCCTTCATCGCGCGCGAGCGCCGGTAGCCGGCCCCAGTCAATCGCCTCGCCATGCCGGCGGATCAGCAGATCCAGATCGATCAGCCAGAGGAGGCGGCTGTAGCAATGGGCGTGGACGTGGACGGCCAGATGGAGGAGCTGGTGCGTGGGACATAGGGTCCGCATGCGCAACCGGCGGGTCTCTATGGTCCGTGCCTCGCGCCAGAAATCGCCCCGGTGGCGCGCGGGGAGACCGAGTCCCAGGACATCGAGATGCACCTCGATCAGCACATCCCCTGACGGGTCGATGAAATTCCGCCGCCGGCTGCTATCGAGAGGCGGTTGCAGTCCGGCCGCGTCGTTGGGATCCTCGCGCTGGTAGCCAGCTTCGATGAGCGCGCCGGTCAGGCGGGGAAAGTCAGCGGGCCGGCAAAGAATATCCAGATCTCCGTAGGGCCTGAGCTCTGGGCGCGGGTAGAGGTCGTGCGCCAGCGCCGCCCCCTTGAGCACCAGCACCTCTATTCCCTGGGATGCCACCATGTCGAGGAGCGCGCCGAGCACGCTCTCGCACAACAGGCCGGCCGCGATACCCCGCCACATCCGCGCCTTAAACTCCGCCAGGATCGTCGCCGGCACCATGTCCGGCGGCGCGGCGGAGAGGGCCTGCCGGACAAGCGGGGCGACCCGGTGCGGTCCGGAGAGATCAAGCACGGCCTGCCAGTCGATGGGGGCGCCAAGCATCGGCAAGGGGCGATCTCCGCTGCCGGCGCCTATCCGGGCCAGGGAGATGACAACCGCGGCAGTATCCATATCGCGCCTAGCCCAGCAGAGGTTGGAGCAGGGAGGGTAACGCGTCCAGATCGCGTCCGGTTTCCAGATGGTAGCAGGCACATTGGCCAACCAGTAAGGCCAAAGCGTCCAGGTGGGCCTGGGTGGCACGGGCAGCGGTCAAGAGCACGTTCGGCACCAATTCTAGGAGCGCCTCGTCGCGATCCATGGGGATCAGCACGCTACGGTCACGATTGGCGACGCGAGGAAAGACCAGCGCGGCGGGGCGGCAGTCCCAGGCTATGCGGGTTCCATAGCGCTCGGATAGGTGCAACTGGCGCTTCGGCCAGCCCGGTAGTTTGGGAACACTCGCAAGATCCGCCAACTCGGGAAACAACTGAATGGTGTGATCGGTGACGTCGATCGGTTCCGGGAATGCGCGTACCAGCGGGCCAGCCCGACCAGGGGTGAGGAAAAGCATGTCGTCGCCCAGCAGATCCCAGCCGGCGCGGACCAGCGCCAGGGCCAGGGTAGATTTGCCGGAGCCGCTGGCCCCAGGGAAGATCAGGCAGATGCCGCCGATCGCCGCGGACGCCGCGTGAACGCTGAACAGTCCCCGATTCTTGGCCATCTCCATCAGGGGCATGGTCACCAGGGGATGGGAGAGCAGCCAGAGGGCGGCCGCCTCCATGCGGGCGACCGACGTATGGGTCTGGCCGCTGGCGGCATCGCAGCGCACCCGTACGCGATCTCCACAGACGATAAAGAGGGCATCAGCGCATTCATCGTAACGAAACTCTCCCAGGTTGGAAGCATAGACCAGCCGCGCTCCCGAGGGCGGCGGATCGACCACATGCGCGGCTGTGCTGGGGACCGAATAGAAGGTAAAGGTGAGATCCGCCGCGCCTGGAGAGGCAGAGGGCAGTTGGCCAAGCCGTTCCCGTAGGGCCGCGGCGAGGAGGTCGTCACTCTCGAACGCGATCCGCAAGCCGTGCAAGTCATAGGAGAGAGTGTGAGAATGGACCGCAGCGGGCGCCGAATCCTCCGCCATCACGCTTCTGCTCATGAGAATGGGTTCCAGGGGAAGGCATACATAGGTGTGTAGAGGGGGGCGCGGATCACATGGCTCAAGATAGGGCTCCCCTTGCTTGACCAGCCAACAATGGCCGTCAAAGCCGTCGGCCTTCTCGGTACTGGTTCCCATGCCGAAGCAGAGCGACACATCGGCGCCGGCCCGACGCAGGAAGTAATAGAGGGTCAGGCCACGGGTCAAGCAGCCCCGGCGGACCAACGGACGGCCAGCCGGCAGAAGAGCCAGGATAAGGCGAGCGATCCGGTCCGCTTCCGCGGGGCCAGGATGATGGGGCACACGACGCGGCTCCAGGATCGCCGATACCCTGGGAAGCGGCAGCCGCATCAGGAGGGGAACAGCCGCGGCTATCGCGAGAATACGAATCGCCAGAACCGCGTCACGGGGACTCCTCACCTGATCCAGCACGGCACGCCGGCTAGCCAGCCTCGACGACCAACTGCTCACTGGCTAGGTCCGATAACAGTTCGTGTACATCCGCCTCGATTTCCGTCACTGGCGCGTCAAACTCCGCGCTGATCGCCGCAACCATCTCGGCCACCGTATGGGCCCCATCGCAGAGGTTCCATATCTGGCCACCGACTTCATCGAGTGTATAGTATTCCCCATTCCGCGGGTTGAGGAGGATAAGGGCGGACTCGCCCGGCCTGGCAAGAACATGCACGTTCCGCCTCGGGCGGCTCGACACGACGATCATAGATGGATAGCCTTCTTGAATACTATGGTTTTCGCGGACGATTTAATCGTCTTCATGGGTGGCATAAATGGGGTACGTGGTGGCACTATGAGTCCACCACGTACCCCCAGAAATCAATCTCCCCACCAGAATGGGCAGGGGCAGGGGTCACCGCCACCACTACCGCTCACGCTGGTGCGCAGGCGGAGCAGTCCCAAACGTCGCAGTTGAGGCTTCGTGTATGCTCGCTTCTTCATCGCTGAATCCTCCTTTTACCTGAGGGGGATGTCTTATTGCCATACTCCAGGCATCAACCCAGCAGGGTAGCCCATGCTACCAGGGTAGACTTTATAATAGCACCAGCATGGTTGCTGATGGGTCAAGAAATTGGTTAATGATAGGTGAAGAGGCAATGTGAAGCGATCGTCATGACTTGCGTCCACTGGCCAGGAAAATGGTGATCGTGCGCCGGTATCGTCCCTTGGTTCCCGCATCCACCAGATCAGCCAGCCAGGTCGCGGCCTCCGTCCCGGATATCGCGCCGGCCGCCTGGGCATCCGCCGCGTACTTGCGCAGCACCAGTCTTTCCTCCTCCCGAGTGACGTCAGCGCCAGCCATGCCGAACAATCTGATGGTGATTCCCGAAAGCCGGCAATCCTTGCAGATACGCGGCAACTGGCGGCCTATCGTGCCACTCAGGAAATGATCGCGGCGATGCTCAAGAATCCTGTCGGTTACCGCCCGATCGGCGCCATCTATGCGTAGGGCGCCATAATCGGGCTCGGCGATCACAATCGGCGCTCCCGGCCTGGCCACTCGGACCATCTCGGCGACCGCCAGGCAAGGATCCACCAGATGCTGTAAGACGCGCTCGGCGCGGCAGCCGTCGAAGGTCCGGTCGGGAAAGTCCAGGCGATGGGCATCGCCCTGGTAGAAGGCTACCGACAAATGCAGCCTCTCGTCTCGTTTTCGCGCCTCGGTGATCATAGTTGCGCTGGCATCAACCCCCACGACGCGACCGGTTGTCCCTACGATGCGCGCCAGCGACCGCACATCATCACCCGTCCCGCACCCCACATCGAGCACGTGAGCACCTTCACGAAGGTCCAACAAGGCAAGCGCGTGGCGCTTGACCATCCGCCAAAACTCCTGCGCGCCGGTGTCATCCAGGCGGCGCACGTATGCCGCTGGATCGCTGGTGTGATCGACGCCGCTAAAACCAGACCGATTGAGCGGTTCTCGGGTGATCATGCGCCGCGTCCAGCCCCCACGCACTTCGCCTGGGCCGCATCGGACGCGATCTGGACTTGCTCCGGCTCGGCGGCATCGCCAAATTGCAGATCGAAAAGCTCACGATACAGGCCGCGGCGCCGCAGCAAGTCGATGTGGCTACCCTGCTCCACGATGCGACCCCGGTCAAGCACGACAATGCGGTCGGCCCGCTGTACGGTGGTCAGCCGGTGAGCAATGACAAACGTCGTGCGCCCACGCATGAGATTATCAAACGCCGATTGCAGCAGGGCGTCCGAGCGAGCGTCCAGTGCTGATGTCGGCTCATCGAGGATCAGGATCCGCGGCTCACGCAAGAGAGCCCGCGCGATCGCGATCCGTTGTTTCTGGCCCTCGGAGAGATGCGCTCCACGCTCGCCCACCGGGGTATCTAGTCCTTTGGGTAGGCGCTCGACGAACTCCAACACGTTCGCGGCGGCGGCGGCGGCGATAACCGCGGCCTCGTCCGCGTCATCACGTCCGAGCGTGATGTTCTCGCGGATCGTGGCCCCAAACAGGAACGTATCCTGGAAGACAACGCCGATCTGACTACGTAAGGCAGCCAGGCTCACCTGGCGCAGATCGACCCCATCCAGCAGTACCTGGCCTTCGGACGGATCGTAGAAGCGCATGACCAGGCTCATGAGCGTGCTCTTGCCGCCGCCGCTTGGGCCAACCAAGGCCACCATTTCACCTGGACGCGCCGTAAGCGAGATCCGATGAAGCACGGGCTGGTTGGGATGATAGGCGAAGCTCACGTCGGCGAAGGTGATTTCGCCGCCGATCTCTCCCAGGGCTCGCGGTTCGGCGCAATCGGTGACCGCCGGTTCCTCGTCCAGGAACGCATAGACCCGGTCCGCCGCGCCCAGGGCCTTCTGCGCGCCGCCGATCAGTCCGATAAGTTGCCCAGCCGGTTGGAACAGCATTCCGAAGAGAGAACGAATCGCCACTACCGTACCCAGGGTGGTTTTACCTTCGATCACCAGATAGGCGCCGAAGATCAGGACCGACAGGGTCACCGCGAGCGACACGATGGCGGCGCCGGACTGGATCGCCGTCTCAATCAGAGTCACCCGCATCCGTAAGCCAAGTAATTGCCGCAGGCTGGACAGGAATGCCAGTTCCTGCTTCCGCACCTGGCCAAAGGCCGCCACCTCGCGCATTCCGGATAAGTGCTCCTGCAGGCGCTCCACTATTTCGGCGGCTTTCTCCTGCGCGCGCCGAGCGGCCGGGCGGAGCGGGCGGGTCGCGACTACGGCAAGGGCGGCGACGAGCGGCGGCCCGATGCCGGCCGCGAGCGCCAGTTGCCAGTTCAGGCTGATCATGATCGCGATGCCGACCACCAGCGCCACCACGCTCCCGAGGCCGTCCACAATCGTGCCGCTGAAGAGGCCGGTCACGCTCGGAATATCGTTGACGAACAGCGACATGGTACGTCCGCTGTGCTCACGGCGCGAGAAGGCCAGCGAGAGGGCGCCCGAGTGGGTGAAGAGGCGCTGGCGGAAGCGGAGGGTCGCTCGTTCACCGAGATAGGTACGGAGCGGGCTGCCTACCACCCCGATGAGCAGACTGAGGATCCAGAGGGAGATGTACAAGGCCGCGATGCCACGCAACAGGTCGAGGCGGTGGGCAAGGATCACGCTATCGATGAGCCGCTTCTCGACCAGGGGAACGGCGAGGGCGACCATCGGCGCCAGCACGGCCAACCCGAGCAGCGGCAACCAGATCCGCCAGAGAGCCCGGTATTCGTTCAGACAGCGCAGTAAGATCCCCAACCAAGGCTCCGATCGAGAAACGCGGGCGGCGATGGCCCCAGGATCATGATTAAGTGGCAATCAGTCAAGTGCCGAGGCGGATAGGGTCAGCCCCGGCTCCTGCCTGATAGACTAGTAGCCTGTCAACATTCAATGATGTCATTCCGGGGTGGCGTCTGCCGCCCTCGGAGCGAGTAGTGAATGAAGGTTGACAGGCTACTAGTTGGCGGAATAGTTCATCAGCCCCAATTAGGAGCCGACAACACAGGCAATCACACCCGTACCTCCCACACAGCCAACGGATGGTGTATTGCCAACCGGGACCAGTGAGTTGCCAATAAGGTTCACGTCGGCCGTGGTGCCTCCTGGCCCCAAGGTTAGTTGCTCGACATCCCCGAACTCAATAAGCTGTGGCTGGTTGTAAACCTTTTTCATGTAACATTTCACCTCCTTTCCACTGGATTTGCGCGCACTAGCTTCCGTCACCCATGAGGGAGGAGAACGGGGTGACCATCTTAGCACCCATAAGCGCGCATCGCATGGGAGATTAGGCAACATGCGAATCTCCACCCAG
>JANWHO010000137.1 GCA_025450375.1 Chloroflexota bacterium | reverse complement strand
GGCGGCAGATCGGGCTCGGGGAAGTAGCGATAGTCGTCGGCATGCTCCTTGACCCGCTGCGAGACGGTCTCCCGGGTCTCCTCCACCCAGCCCCGCGTTTCCTGCACCACGCGCCCACCGCTCTCCAGCACTCGGATCTGGCGGGCGATCTCGAATTCAATCGCCAGTTTGACCGAGCGGAAGCTGTTCATGTTCTTCACCTCGGCCTTGGCGCCGAACTCGGTGCTCCCGGCGGGACGGACCGAGACATTGGCATCGCAGCGCAAGCAGCCCCTGGACATATCCCCATTGGAGACCCCAAGGTAGAGCAACACGCTCCGTAGCTTCATGAAATACAGGCGTGCCTCCTCGGCGGAGCGGAGATCGGGCTCGCTGACGATTTCCATCAGCGGCACCCCGCATCGGTTGAGGTCCACCAGACTGTAGCCGCCGCCAGGGTGAATGGACTTCCCCGTGTCCTCCTCAAGATGCACGCGGGTGATCCCAATCCGCTTTTCCGTCCCGTCTACCCCGATGTCGAGCCACCCATTCCGCGAGAGCGGCAAATCGTATTGCGAGATTTGATAGCCCTTGGGCAGATCGGGGTAGAAATAGTTCTTCCGGTCGAACTTGCTAAACTCGGGGATCGTACAGTTCAAGGCAAGGGCGGTCATGATGGTCTGGCGAATGGCTTCGCTATTGGCTACGGGCAGCACGCCGGGCATGCCCGCGCACACCTGGCAGACATGGGTGTTTGGGGCCATGTCCGCGTAAGCGGAGCTACAGCTACAGAACATTTTACTCTTGGTCAGGAGTTGGGCATGGATTTCCAGCCCAATCACGGGTTCCCAGGTCATGCTCGCTCCCTTGAACGGCCGTTACAGGCGCCTGCCGCGGCGCCCTCCTACAGATCAGGCTTTCCAGGGCGAAAGTGCCCGCTCCGCTCGAATGCATGGCCAATGCGCAGCACCGTTTCCTCCGCGAACGCGGGCGCCAACACCTGCAAGCCCACCGGCAACTGATTGAGCATCCCGCAAGGAACTGATAGTCCGGTGATCCCGGCAATATTCGCCGGTAAGGTACAGACATCGCACAGATACATTTGGTAGGGATCATTCAGCATCTCACCCAGGCGGAATGCCACGATGGGCGAGACCGGCGCCACCAGGGCATCGCACTGGCGGAACACCTGGTCGAACTCATGCTTGATCACGGTGCGCGCTTTCTGCGCCTGCCGATAATAGGCGTCGGCGTACCCTTCCGACAGGACGTAGGTGCCCAACATGATTCTCCGCTTGACCTCGGTCCCGAAGCCGCCGCCGCGGGATCGATTGTAGTTCTCCCACATGCTGGGAGCACCGGCGGAATACCCATACTTGATCCCATCGTACCGGGCCAGGTTGGCGCTGGCCTCGGCGGGCGCGATGATGTAATAGGTAGCGAGCGCGTACTTTGTGCTGGGAAGCGAGACTTCCACCAGTTCGGCGCCCCGTGATTCCAGGGCCCGGATCGCCTCGCGGACGATTTCGTCCATTCCCGGTTGCATGCCCTGGGTAAAGTACTCCGCTGGTATGCCCAGGCGGAGGCCCCGAATCTCGCCGGTCAGGGCGGCCCGATAGTCCGGCACCCTGGCGGGCGACGTGGTGGCGTCGCGCGGGTCCACCCCGGCGATCGCTTGCAGCAACAGGGCGGCGTCGGTGACATCCTTGGTGAAGGGGCCAATCTGATCCAGGGACGACGCGAAGGCCAGCAATCCATAACGCGACACCCGCCCATAGCTGGGCTTGAGCCCCACCACGCCGCACAGGGCGGCCGGCTGGCGGATCGAGCCTCCGGTATCCGAACCCAACGAGCCCAGCGCCATGTCGGCGGCCACGGCGGCGGCTGAACCACCGCTGGAGCCGCCCGGCACCCGATCGAGATCCCAGGGGTTGCGGGTGGGGAAAAAGGCGCTGTGCTCGGTGGAGCTTCCCATGGCAAACTCATCCAGATTGGTCTTCCCCACGAAGACGGCCCCCGCCTCGGCCAACTTCTCGACCACGGTGGCGGAATACGGCGGCACGAAGTGTTCGAGGATCCGCGAGGCGGCGGTGGTCCGTTCGCCCGCCAGGCACAGCACGTCTTTCAAGGCGAGCGGAATCCCGGTGAGCGGGCCTCCGGTACCATGGGCCAGGCGGCGATCGGCCTCCTCGGCCTGGAATAGCGCCCGATCGGCCAGCACGGTGATGAAGGCATGCACCCGGTCATCCACGCGCGCCACCCGATCGAGGACGGCGGTGGTTAGCTCGACCGAACTGATCTGCCTGCGGGCCAGAAGATCGGCTCCGGCGTGCATGGTGAGCGAGGGTAAGGACGAGGGCACGGGCTCGCTCACTCCAGAACCGCCCTCACCCGGAACGACTGCTCGTCGCGATCCGGCGCGTTGGCGAGCACGGCCTCCACGGGCAGCGAGGGACGCACCACGTCGTCGCGGAGCACGTTGCTGAGGTCGAGCACCTGTGACGTAGGGCTGATGTGATCCGTCTTCAACTCCGAGAGGGCGGCGATATGATCGAGAATACCCCCGAGTTCGATGGCCATTCGCTCCACTTCGCCGTCACTCAGTTCCAGGCGAGCCAGCGCCGCCACCTTCCTGACATCGTCGCGCGTGATCAACCCCAACTCCCCGCACGTCGGCGATCCCGAACCCGCGGGCCCACCGGCTACTGCTGTCTGTCCCCATGTTCACGGAGACAGTATTATACCATTCATGCCACACGCCCGGTTATTGTACGCCCGCCCGGATGGGACGCTTCTGGAGCACCCGACCCTTCGTCCAGCGGGGCAATCGTTCCAGACGGCCACTCCGCTCACCGCGCTTCGCCCCTTGCCTCCCGGCTCTACCCTGTGTCAGATGCCGGGCTGCACGGCTCAGGGCTACGACGCGCGGGGGGTGAAGCGTACGCTCCGGCCCGGCCAGGATCTGGCGGTTGGGGCCCTGCTGCCCACCGGCTATGCCCGCCTGCTGCTCCCCGCCTACCAGAAACGAGCGGGCACCGAAGCTCTGCCCTTATTCGGCTACGCCGCCGTCGCCGCCGTGGGGGAAGAGGTCCACGCCGCCTACATCCCCATCGACGCCCCCGGCACCTGGAATCCGGCCGACTATAGCACCCCGGATCTTGAGGGACGAGTGCGCGGGCGTATCGAGCGGGAGCCGGACAATGGGCTGCTGGCGCAACTGGCCCGGTGCGCCCTGGAATACCGCTGCTACACGGCTCAGAACATCTTCTATGAACGCTGGGAGGGCGCGCTCCCCGCGTCGCCGACCTGCTCGGCGCAGTGCGTGGGCTGCATCTCCGAGCAACTGGGTGACGTGCCCTCGCCCCAGCAGCGCCTGACTATTACTCCCAGCGCCCAAGCACTGGCCAATCTGGCGATCAGTCATCTTTCGGGCGGACCGGGGCGCATGATCAGCTTCGGCCAGGGGTGCGAAGGCGATCCGCTCAACCGCTGGCGGGTTCTGGCCCAGGCCGTGAGGATGATTCGCGAGCAGTTGCCGGCGGCGCATCCACGGGCGGGCGTGGTCAATATCAATACCAATGCCTGGCACACCAAAGGGTTGGCGGCCCTGATCGACGCGGGGCTGGACCGCGTCCGCGTCAGTACGTTCTCGGCCGTGGAGGCAAACTATACGGCCTATTATCAGCCGAGAGGCTATACAGCGGCGGATGTTCGACGCTCGATCCGCCTCTGCGCCGATGCCGGCCTGCGTGTGGCGATCAATCTTTTGACCTTTCCCGGCTATACGGATACCGAGGAAGAGGTGGAGGCCCTGGTGGACATGATTCGGGTCGAGGGGGTGCATGAGGTGCAAGTGCGGACCTTGAATATCGATCGCGAAATGCTCGGAGCGGCAGTCCCGGCCCCTCGGGGCCGGGAATTGGGCATCCCAGCCCTGGTCGGCGCTCTGCGCGAGACGGGGGCGCGAGTCGCCACTCATGCCTGGATGCCTGAACCCGAGTAGCCATTTTGGGTAGCTTTCCCCGCTTACTCTCACGAAAGTCCCGTGCTACAATGCAGCCACATTAGCGAACTTTGGCCAGGAGGAGGTACTCCTTGATCCTTACGATGCAGATTGTCAACATCCTCTTGGCTGCCGGCATGGTGGTCGGCCTGGTTCTGATCCTGAGCGTCCTCACCGCCTTGCGAGCGCCACGCCTGAGTCGCCCAACCGCGAAGAGGGAGGATGACGCGGCGACGGCCGACCTGGATGATCGGCTTCGCCGGCTGACGATGGCATCTCCCTTTTCCCTGGAAGCGGCTCCGGCGCCGCGAGCGGAGCGCCCGGCCCCAGGGATGATCCGCCCGTCCGTGGCTCCGGATTCCGAGGCTCCCATCACGGCAGACTCCCGGAGCGGGGCCGCGCGACTTGCCGATTCGGCGGATCGATCCGCGCTGGCCGGGGGCTCCGCCGCCCGAACGATCGAGCCGCTATTCCCCTCCATGGATCAGACCAAACGGCCGGCACTGCCGGGTTCCACGCTCGAGAGGAGCGCCGAGGCGCCGATCAGTGGTCGGCCGGCTCTTCCCGGCAACGCCCTGGGCCGCGTGGCAAGCACCGAGCCGGGTACGCCCCCTCGCGGCAACGCTATCGACCCCCTGGCTGCTCGATTTAGCGGCTCCCAACGGCTGGTCGAGCCACCGCCGCCGGACCTTACCCGTGGAGGAAAGCGGCCGGAACTGCCGGGGACCGTAGCCCACGGTCTTCCCCGACCGGATCAGATGTTTTCGAATCCCGAGCCCCGTTTACCCGCGGTCGAGCCCTGGAACGTGCCTGGTTCGACCTCCGGCAGCCCGGCCCGAACTTCCGAATCAGGTTTCAGCTTTAGCAATCCCCTTCCAGGTGGGCCCGTCGGATCAGCCGGCGCGGCCTCCCGTGAGGTGTCCGGGCGGCGGAATGAGTTGCCCGGGACAACGGCGAATGGGGCCAGGACCGGACAGCAACCCCCGGCCCTGGACATCCGGGCCATTCTCCGCGGCGAGGCTGGTCCATTGGCCGCCCTGCCGCCTTCAAGCAGTTTCGGAGCCGATCTGGTCGCCGGCACCCTCAAACCGAAGATGGGCACCGGACCCCTTCCCGCCCTCGGCGCCGCTGGTCCTCTGGGCGCTACTCCTTTCAGCGCGGGACTCCTGGAGTTGCGCGCGCTCAAACCCGATCCCGCGGCCGGCAGTGCCCGCCTGAATCCGCCAAGCGCCTACCCCGCCAGCGAGAGGCTGATTGTGAGTCCGGGGCAGCCCGTCCGCCCACAGTCGGCCGAGCAAGACATCGACCTGGACGCCACTCGGCTGATGGATGACTTTGACCTGCCCGACGCGGGTTTTGAAACTCATGTCTTCTCGACGGCGGAACTGGTGGATGACGGCGCCGTCCTGTCTTCAACCTTTACCCAGATGATCCCCCCAAGCGAGGACGCGGCGGGTTCTTCCTTTTCCATGCCGATCACCGAATATCCGTCCGAACCGCGGCCGGAGCCCGAGCCGGGACCGGCCCGCGACGATCATCTGGAAAGCGCCGATCTTCAGGAATACTCGGGCTTCGATGACGAGGATCTAGGCACCATGCCCCTTTCGGGCTTCACCGATTTGTCGCCGGCCCAGGAAGAGCAGGCCCGTCATTTGGTCGGAGAGGTCGCGGGGCAGCCGGATGTGCTTTTCGTCAAACTGATGGCAGCCGACGGATCGGTTATGCTGGAGTCAGGAGCGGAAACGGGAGAGTCCCGGACCAACCGCCACCTTGCCGAGGTGATCGCCATGGCAACCCTGGAAGCGCGTCGGCGCGATCTGGGCGACATTGAAGGGATCACGGTGGAATCGGGGCTGGGGGTCATGGTCCTATCACCACTCTATAATGGGGCGGTGCTCGCGGTTCTGCTAGGTAATCCGGCCCGCCTTGGTATGTTGCGCCGGCAAGTGAAGAAGCCGGTGAGCAGTTTGCGCACTTTGCTGATGGAGTCCAGTGTTCAGTGACCAGGTAAAGATCTTTGTCCGCTCCGGAACCGGTGGCGCGGGATCGTTGCACTTTCGACGCGAGAAGTTCGTACCCAGGGGCGGTCCTGACGGAGGAGACGGCGGCCGAGGCGGAAGCGTCTATGCGGTGGCCGATCCTGGACTGAATACCCTGTTCCGCTATGTCAATCAACGACATTTCCGGGCCGAACATGGGGGCAATGGGGGGGAGCGCACCCGTCATGGGAGCGCCGGCAACGACCTCCTGGTGCCGGTGCCCCTCGGGACGGTCATCCACGACCACGAAGCGGGGACGGTGCTGGGCGATCTTTCCCTGCCGGGCCAGAAATTGATGGTGGCCCGCGGCGGCCGGGGCGGGCTGGGGAATACCCACTTCGCCACCGCTACCTACCAGGCGCCGCGGATCGCCGAGAAGGGCGAGCCAGGGGAGGAGCGCACCCTGATTCTCGAACTCAAGCTGATCGCCGATGTCGGAATCGTGGGCCTTCCCAATGGCGGCAAATCAACCCTCCTCTCGGTCATTAGCGCCGCGCGGCCCAAAATCGCCGACTATCCCTTTACCACCCTTAGCCCCAACCTCGGGGTGGTGGTAAGCGACGATTATAGCTTTGTGGTCGCCGACCTCCCCGGCCTGATCGAGGGGGCCCATGAGGGTCTCGGTCTGGGGCATGATTTCCTGCGCCATGTCGAGAGAACCAGCGTGCTCATCCATGTGGCCGACGGGGCGGATGGGAGCGCCGATGAAGTGCTGGCCCGCATCGAAATGATCAATCAAGAACTCGCTCTCCATAGCGCGGATCTGCTGACGCGGCCCCAGGTGGTGGCGATTAATAAGCAGGATCTCCCCGAGGCGCGCGCGAACTGGCCCATCATCGAGGCGGCGCTGACCGCGCGCGATGTCCCAGTGTTCGCCATCTCCGCCGCCACGAATCAAGGCATCGAACCGCTTTTGCGGATGACCCGCCAAATCCTGGAGTCCGAGCGGGCCCGCCTCGCCGTGGTCACCCCGATCCCGGAGACGATCATCATCCCACCGCAGATAGAGGAACTGCGGATCGAGCGCTTGCGTGGCGGCGGCTACCGCGTACATAACCGGCGGGCTGAACGGGCGGTCGCCATGACGGATATGGGAAACGACGAGGCGCTGGATCGGCTGCAGGATCTCTTCCGCCTCTTCGGAGTCTCCAAGGCCCTGGAGAAGGCCGGGGTGGTCGATGGCGACACCGTGTTCATCGGCGAGGCCGAACTGGCCTGGGGCAACGTAGTTGAGGTACCAACTTCTCGACGGCTCACCCGGAAGGAACGCGAGGCACGGCTCCTGGAAGAGGAGGAAGGTCGGTAGGGGCGCACAGCGGTGCGCCCGCCGGGCTACAATGAGGCGTGGGTACCGGCGCCGACCTCCAGGGCTCGCCGGTAGACGGCGGCGGCGCAGACCAGATCCTGGGCCGCCAGACCAACCGACTTGAAGA
The DNA here is from genome assembly GCA_025450375.1 of Chloroflexota bacterium. The sequence goes on along the minus strand of JANWHO010000137.1, from coordinate 739 downwards.
AGGTCACCTGCTCCGCCGAACGCCGGCCCACGATCTCACCCGCCGCCAGCGCCCCCAGCTCCCCCACCACATGGTCGCGCCCGATCACCCCGCGAGCCAGGGGACCGGCCAGATCGCCCGCCTCGTGCCAGGCCGCGTCGATCGCGTCCACGTAGACCGCCGCGCGAGCCACGGTCGTATCGGGCACTTCCTGCATGGCGGCCATGTACGCGCCCACGGCGGTAATGTGCGTCCCCGGCTGAATATCCTCGGCGGCAAAGACCGGAGTAGCGGAGTTGGTCGCCGTGACCACGATGTTCGCGCCGCGCACCGCCTCGGCAGGCGAGTTCGCCGCGTGCAAACGCGCCTCGACCCGAGGGGTTAGGCGAGCGATAAACTCCTCCACATGATGGGGATTCCGGCTGTACACCCAGACATCCCGAATGGGCCGTACCGCCAGGGCTGCCAGAAGCTGGGTTACCGCCTGGGCCCCAGTGCCAATCAGGGCCAGCCGATCGGCGTTGGGCAGAGCGAGCAGCTTGGTGGCCACGCCCCCAGAGGCGCCGGTGCGGATCGCGGTCAAGCGCGTGGCCCCCATCAGGGCCAGCGGCTCGCAGGTCCCGCCGTCAAACAGGAGATACGTCCCCCGGACCACGGGGAGATGCCGTTCCGTATTCGCCGGTTGCACGGAGACCAGCTTCACACCGGCGTACTGGGCGCCGTCAAAGGCAGGCATGCTGAGCAGCACCGCCCCCTCGGG